>CALXIG010000062.1 GCA_944388305.1 uncultured Clostridia bacterium | reverse complement strand
GCGGCGTTTCTGCCCCGCGCCGGATCCGCGGATATCCCGACAGGCGGCGTTATCCGCGCATTTCTCAAATCCGCGGAATGCCCTCTGGACAAACGATTCCCGCTGTGCTAAGATAGAGTAGGAAATCAGGAGCAGAAAGGGGTATCCCGCATGGTGATACGAAAAAAACAGAAAACGGCCGGAAACGGCATCACCGAAGGCGTCATCTGGAAGGAGATGCTCGTCTTTTTCTTTCCGATTTTGTTCGGTACGTTTTTCCAACAGCTGTACAACACGGTGGACGCCATTGTTGTCGGAAATTTTGTCGGCAAGGAGGCGCTGGCCGCGGTGGGCGGCTCCACCGGTACCTTCATCAACCTGCTGGTGGGCTTTTTTGTCGGACTTTCCTCCGGCGCGACAGTCATCGTCTCCCAGCTCTTCGGTGCGCGGGACGTGGAGGGGACCCAGCGGGCGGTCCACACGGCGGTGGCGCTGAGCCTTGCGAGCGGCCTGTTTCTGACGGTGGTGGGGCAGATCGTTTCCCCCTTCGCGCTAAAGGCGATGGGGACGCCCGATGAGATCATGGACTACGCCCTCACCTACCTGCGCATCTATTTCTGCGGGATGATCCCCAATCTCTTTTACAACGTCGGCACCGGCATTCTCCGCGCGGTCGGGGACGCGCGGCGGCCGCTTTACTTCCTCATCGCCAGCACCATGATCAACCTCGTTCTGGACCTGCTCTTCGTTTTGCAGTTTCACATGGGGGTCATGGGGGTGGCGCTGGCAACCATCCTGGCCCAGACCATCAGTGCGGCGCTGATTTTCATCGTACTGGTGCGCACCACCGCCCCCTACCGTCTCTTTCTGCGGCGGATCCGCTTCCATAAAGACATGCTCTGGAACATCATCCGCATCGGCATCCCGGCGGGACTCCAGTCGGTGATGTACGGCGTCTCCAACATCATCATCCAGGCAAGCGTCAACAGCTTCGGCACCGACACCATCGCCGCCTGGACAGCCTACGGCAAGATCGACGGCCTCTTCTGGATGATTATGGATGCCTTTGGCGTGACCGTCTCCACCTTTGTGGGGCAGAATTTCGGCGCGCAGAAGTACGACCGGATGCGCAGAAGCGTCCGGGTCTGCGCGGGGATGACGCTGGGCACCTCAATCGGACTCAGCGCGGTGCTGATGCTCTTCGGGCAGTACATCTACCGGCTGTTCACCCAGGATGCCGCCGTCATCGAAATCGGCATGGAGATCCTGCTGACGCTGGTGCCGTTCTATTTCACCTACTTGGGCATCGCGGTGCTCAGCAGCGCCGTCCGGGGAACCGGAGACGCGCTGGTGCCGATGCTGCTCACCTGTTTCGGCGTGTGCGTGCTGCGGGTGGTCTGGATTGCGGTGATGAAGCCCATCTTCCCGTCGGTCCAGACGGTAATTCTGAGCTATCCCATCACCTGGGTGATCACCTCCCTCCTCTTTCTCGGCTACTATCTCCAGGGGGGCTGGCTCAGGCGAAGCATCGCCAAAATGGGCTTTGCGCCGGAAATCCGGACAAAAAAGGCCGGGGACAAGCGCTGAACCGGCGCGGAAACCTTCTCAGAAACGGTCAAAACGGGAGCAGGATATCCTGCTCCCGTTCTTCCTTTATCCCAGCAGCTCGCGCATCAGCTGGCGGACATCCTGCTCCTGTTCCTTCGGGACGAGCAGGCGCACATCTTCCGGCGGGCCGGCGTAGTCCCGGCGAATGCTGTCGTTCCCGATGGACAGGCCGGATACCGGCTTGCTTTCCCGGAAGACCCGCAGCGTAAACCTGTTTTTTACCTGATAGGGAATCTTCCGGTGTTTCAGTTCTGCGAGCAGCGGTTTGATCTCCGCGGGCTGCCCCTCGTAGACACACACCCTTTTCACAAAAACTCCCCCTCTCAGCGGAATTGGGAAGTATCGGCCTGCTCCCCCAGCAGCTCGCGCATCAGCTGGCGGGCCTTTGCGAGATCCGCCTTCCGGACCAGAATCCGGATCTCCGGCGATGGGCCAAAGTAAACCTTGAACCCGGTGTTCTGTAGGGGGATGCGGCTGAAAATGGTCCCATTGTCGCGGAAGATGCGGGTGAGCAGCGGCTTTTGCACCCGGTGCCCGATTTTCTGCTTCTTCAGTGCCTCCAGAAATGGTTTGGCATACTCCTCTTCTCCGGAATATACACAGGTTTTGCGCATATGGCGTCATCTCCTTTCCTGTCCTTCTACCTTTATACTAGCACAGTCCGCCAAAAAAGACAATTGTTTTGCGCTGAAATGTCAAAAATATTCCCTGAACTGTCGCATTTTCAGCGTGAATTTACAAAAGCGCCGCCAGAAACATCTCATAGGCGTCGTCCCAGCCCTCCATCGGGTATTCCGCACCGCCGTTGACGCTTTTGAGGAGGTTTGCGCCGTACGCCTCCCCAACCGCGACCAGCTCCCCCACCGTGATGGGGCATCCCGCCGCCGACGCCTTGGCACAGAAGTCCGAGAGAGGGTCCGCCGCCTCCCGGCTGGCCAGCAGCCGCGCCCGCAGTCCGGCGTCAGCCCGGGCCGCTTCCAGCAGCTTTGACAACATTTCTTCCATAAAAATGTGCTCCTTTCCGCATCGCTTTTCCTTATTGTAGCACATTTTCCGCCGCATGGCCAGTGCCATCTGTGCACCGGCGCAGAATTCGCGGAAATGCGTGGAATTTCATCAGTTGACGTTTTTTATCGACTCTTCCCAAATTTATGCAAATCCATTGACAAATAAGCGGAAAGATTGTACAATAAAATCAGATCAATTTCCGCTGAAAGGAGCACATCAGATGTCTGCCATCAAAACCGGGCCGCGCCGCCCGTCCCTCCGCATCATCGAAACCGATCCGAATCTCGCCCCCTTTGAACGGGATCTTGCGCTGCGGATGCAGCTCTACCGCGACGCCTGCCGCCGCCTCGCCGGGGACGGCTCCCTCGCCGACTTTGCCAACGGCAGCCTCTATTACGGCTTTCACATGGGCCGCAACGGCTGGTACTACCGCGAATGGGCGCCCGGCGCCGAAAGCATGTCCCTCATCGGCGACTTCAACGGCTGGGACCCGGAGAAAAACCCGATGAAAAAGCTCAAAAACGGCAACTGGGAAGTTTTTGTCCGCGGCCGGAAGACCATTCCGCACGGATCCTTTGTCAAGGTGCGGGTCACCTCGAAGGGCCGCGTCTTTGACCGCATCCCGCTCTACATCCACCGCATCCACCAGTTCCCCGACGGCTCCTGCACCGGGCAGATCTGGAATCCACCCGCGCCCTACGAGTGGAAGCATGGCGACTTTATCCCGCCGGAGGATCGCGCCCTCTTTATCTACGAAGCTCACGTCGGCATGGCCACCGAGCGGGAGGGAATCGGGACCTATCGCGAATTCACCGAAACCGTCCTCCCCCGCGTGCGGGAGGAGGGGTACAACACCATCCAGCTCATGGCCATCATGGAGCACCCGTATTACGCCTCATTCGGCTATCAGGTGACCAATTTCTTCGCCGCGTCCTCCCGCTACGGCACGCCGGAGGAGCTCAAGGAGCTCATCGACACCGCCCACGGCATGGGCATTGCCGTCCTGCTCGACCTGGTCCACTCCCACGCCTGCCCCAACACCCTCGAGGGGATCAACGACTTCGACGGGACCGAGTACCAGTTCTTCCACGCCGGGGACAAGGGCAACCACCCCGCCTGGGGCACCAAGCTCTTCAACTACGGCAAGGACGAGGTGCTGCACTTTCTCCTCTCCAACCTCAAATACTGGCTGGACGAGTATCATTTCGACGGGTTCCGCTTTGACGGCGTCACCTCGATGCTCTACCATCACCACGGGCTGGGGGAGGCATTTGACTGCTACGAAAAGTACTTCTCGATGGCGACCGACACCGAGGCGGTCACCTACCTCCAGCTCGCCAACCGCCTCATCCGGGAGGTGAACCCCGCGGCCGTCACCATCGCGGAGGATATGTCGGCCATGCCGGGGATGTGCCGCCCCATTGAGGACGGCGGCATCGGATTTGACTACCGCCTCGCGATGGGGGTGCCGGATTTCTGGATCAAAACTATCCGGGACAAGCGGGACGAGGACTGGGACCTCGGGAAAATGTGGAGCGAGCTGACCATCCGCCGGCCCGGCGAAAAGAATATCGGCTACTGCGAGTCCCACGACCAGGCGCTGGTCGGGGACAAGACCATCATGTTCCGCCTGGCTGACAAGGAAATGTACTGGCACATGGACAACGCCTCCCAGAGTTCTGTCATCGACCGCGCAATGGCTTACCACAAGCTCATCCGGCTGGTGACGGCCGCCCTCGCGGGCGAGGGGTACTTAAACTTCATGGGCAACGAGTTCGGCCATCCGGAGTGGATCGACTTCCCCCGCGAGGGCAATGGCTGGAGCTACCAGCACGCCCGGCGGCAGTGGAGCCTTGCCGACAACGGCTACCTGCGCTACCGCAACCTCCTGTGGTTCGACGAAGCGATGGTGGCGCTGCTCGAGGAGCTGAACATCAGGGAGAACGATCACGCTTTCCTGCAGTTCATCAACCACCAGTCCAAGGTGATGGTCTTTGACAAGGGCGGATACACCTTCGCCTTCAACTTCAACCCCGCCGCCCCCCAGCGCCTTTCGCTGGCAACGCGGTGCACGCAGGTCTGCCCCATCCTCCTGAACAGCGAGTGGCAGCGCTTCGGCGGCCGCCTGCCGGACGGGCCGGAATCGCGGACGGTGCAGAGCGGGGTGCTCGGCCGGTACATCGACCTCACCCTCTCCCCGCGGTCGGCAGTGGTGTTCCGGTGATCCGTTCCGATGACGCTGCGCGGCCTGTGCCAGGCCGGGCAATGACGCCGCGGCAGCCAGCCCCGCGGAAAATTTATAACCCTCGCGGCAACCATTTCACCCTGCAATCAGAGATGCCGGGTGGGAATTCCTCTCCCGCTGGCAGGAAAGGAGATCGCCATGCTTCTGCAACACCGGGACCTCACCATCCGCAGCGCCCTCCCCGCCGACGCGCAGCTTCTAGCGGACTGGTGGAACGACGGAGCGGTGATGGCCCACGCCGGCTTTCCCAAAGGGCTGGGAATTTCACCGGAGCTTGTGGCCTTAAGCCTTGAGGCGGACGCGGACGATACCCACCGCCGCCTCATTCTGGAAAAAGACGGCGTCCCCATCGGCGAGATGAATTACCGCAGCCGGGGCAACCGCACCGCCGAAATCGGCATCAAAATCTGCAACCCCGCCTTCCAGAACCGCGGCCTCGGCAGGCGGCTGCTGAGTATGCTCATTTACGCACTTTTCCACGACCTCGGGTACCGGAAAATCATCCTCGACACCAACCTGAAAAACACCCGGGCGCAGCATGTTTACGAGATGCTCGGCTTCCAAAGGCTGCGGGTGCGGGAAAACGCCTGGAAGGATCAGCTGGGGGAGCTTCAGTCTGCGGTGGATTACGAGCTTCTGCCGGAAAATTTTCGAAACTGCGCCGGATAGCGGACCGCTTTCCGGCGTTTCTTTTTTCTGTGCAATTTTACACAGATTTTACCGCAGCTCTTGCAATTTGCATAAAATGGGAATACAATAGGAGATAGAATGGTTTTTTTCGCCCTTTCCGCAATTTTTTCAGAGAGGATGATTGTAATGACAGCAAAATTCCCGCCCATTGTGCCGGACATGCCCGCCCTGATTCACGGCGGCGACTACAACCCCGACCAGTGGCAGGCCTACCCCGACGTTTTGCAGGAGGACGTCCGCCTGATGAAGCTCGCAAAGATCAACAGCGCCTCGGTCGCCATCTTCGCATGGGCCGCCCTCGAGCCGGAGGAGGGGCGCTACTGCTTCGACTGGCTGGACGAGACCTTTGACCGCCTCTGGAAGGCCGGCGTGCGGGTGATCCTCGCGACGCCTTCCGGCGCACGTCCCGCCTGGATGGACGAAAAGTATCCCGAGATCCTGCGGGTCAATGCCGACCGGACCCGAAATCTCCATGGCCAGCGCCACAACCACTGCTACACCTCCCCCGTCTACCGCGAAAAGGTGCGGGAGATGAACCGCCTCCTTGCCGAACGGTACGGCAGGCACCCCGCGCTGATGATGTGGCACATCTCCAACGAGTACGGCGGCGAGTGCCACTGTCCGCTCTGCCAGCAGGCGTTCCGGGAGTGGCTGCGCAAAAAGTACGGAAACGACATCGAGAAGCTCAACCACGAGTGGTGGACCTACTTCTGGAGTCACCGCTTCACCTCCTTTGACCAGATCGAGTCCCCCTCCCCGCTGGGAGAAAACGCCGTCCACGGCATGAATCTCGACTGGAAGCGCTTCGTCACCGATCAGACTCTCGACTTTCTGAAAAACGAGATTGCGCCGCTGCGGGAAATCACCCCCGATATTCCGATCACCTCCAACTACATGGGCTTTTACGACGGCCTAAACTACTGGAAGATGCTCGAGCCGCTCGACCGGGTGAGCTGGGATAACTATCCCCTTTGGGGCAATGATTACGAAAAGACCTGGGAGACCGCCTCCCACACGGCCTTTATCCACGACATGAACCGCTCCTTTAAGAGCGGCAAGCCCTTCCTGCTGATGGAGAGCGTCCCCACCAAGACCAACTGGCAGCCCTCCTGCAAGCTCAAACGGCCGGGGATGCACCTGCTCTCCTCCATCCAGGCGGTTGCCCACGGGTCGGATTCGGTCCAGTACTTCCAGTTCCGCAAGGGACGCGGCGCCTCAGAGAAGTTTCACGGCGCGGTCGTCGACCACAGCGGCCGGGACGACACGATGGAGTTCAGGGGCGTCCAGGCGGTCGGCGAGATGCTCGAGAAGCTCGCCGGCGTCGCCGGCACCACCTCGAAGGCGGATGCGGCCGTCCTCTACGACTGGGAAAACCGCTGGGCAATCGAGGATTTCCAGGGCGCACTCAACGGTCCGGACAAGGCGAAGCTGCGCGGCTATGTCGAAACCTGCGTCTCCCACTACCGCTCCCTCTGGAAACGCGGTGTGACCACTGATATCGTCTGCGAGGACAGCTGCTTCTCCGGATACCGGCTGCTGGCCGCGCCGATGCTCTACATGCTCCGCCCCGGCGTCGCCGGAAGACTGCGGGAATTTGCGGAAAACGGCGGGACGCTCGTTCTGACCCACCTGACCGGCTATGTCAATGAAAACGACCTCTGCTTCCTGGGCGGCTTCCCCGGAGACGGGCTGATGGAAACCGCCGGCCTCTGGTGCGAGGATATCGACGCCGTCTACCCCGGGGACAAAAACAGCGCCTGCTTCGGCGAAAACCACCTGGGACTCGCGGGCAGCTACGCGCTTGGAAGGCTGCGGGAGATCATCCACCCCGCCGAAGGGACCGAGGTTCTCGCCCGCTATACCGGCGACTTCTACGCCGGGGAACCGGTCCTCACCTGCCATCCCGTCGGAAAAGGCCGGGTGTACTACCTCGCGGCCGCAGCTGGACAGGATCTGCTCGACGCGCTGTACGCCGCCCTTCTGCCGGAAGCGGGCGTCCGGCCCTGCCTGCCGGTGGAGCTGCCGGAAGGGGTCAGCATGACCCTCCGCGAAGGCGGCGGCGAACGCTACTATTTCCTGATGAACTTCACCGAGCAGCCGCAGCGCATTGTTCTGCCGGACGGAATGGCCTTTACCGACCTGAACACCGGGGAAACGGTCTCCGGAGAGCTCTCTCTGGAGGTTTATGCCGTCCGGGTCCTCCGCGCGGAATAGAAAGGAGCCTCTTTATGCCGAATTCTGTCAAGCACCTCCCCAAAACCACCCTTCGAGAGGCCAAAATTGACCCGCGCGGTGTGGCGGATTTCCTGAACGCCTGCCGCGAGGCGGGCAGCGACCTGCACACCGTTCTCCTCATCCGGGACGGAAAAATCGCTTTTGAAGCCGCCTTCGCCCCTTATCAGATAGACGACCGGCGGCACGTCTACTCGGTCAGCAAGAGCTGGACCTCCACCGCGGTGGGTCTGGCCGTCGCGGAGGGGCGCTTCTCCCTCCGCGACAAGGTCGTCTCCTTCTTCCCGGATGAATGCCCGGCCGAGATCAGTGAAAATCTCGCTGCCATGGAGGTCCGCGACCTGCTGCGGATGGGCACCGGGCAGGAAAAGGAGCCGCCCGTCTTCCAGCATGGCGACTGCAACTGGGCGGAAGCCTTCCTCAAACAGCCGGTGGAGCACAAACCCGGTTCCCGCTTCGCCTACAATTCAGTCGCGACCTACATGCTCTCGGCGATCGTGCAGAAAACCACCGGCGAGGACCTCATCGAGTATCTGACCCCCCGCCTGTTCGAACCGCTCGGCATCGAGGGCGTTCGCTGGGGCAAATCCCCGCAGGGGATCTGCTGCGGCGGCTGGGGCGTCCACGTGACGGCAGAAGAAATCGCGAAGCTCGGCCTGCTCTACTTAAACGGCGGCGTGTTCGGCGGAAAGCGCATCCTCTCCGAGGAGTGGGTCAAAGAGGCGACTTCCGCCCAGATCGACAACAGCCCCAATGTGCAGAAGGACTGGGAGCAGGGCTACGGCTATCAGATCTGGCGGTGCCAGCACGGCTGCTTCCGCTTTGACGGCGCGTTCGGACAGTACATGGTCGCCTTTCCCGCCCACAACGCCGTCCTGGTGGTGCTCAGCCACACCGGCGCGATGCAGGTGGTGATGGACGCCATCTGGGACCACCTTCTCCCCGCTTTTGACCGGGAGGAGACTCCCGGCGCCGCCCTGCCGAAAACCTTCTCCTGCCCCGTTCCGGATGGAACGGAAGCGCGCGTGTTTAATGAGGAGTATTCCTGCGGGGAAAATCCCTTCGGGCTGCGCATGATCGCGGCCACGACCGGGAAAGGGGAAGATCTCCTCTTCCTGACCTTCCAAAACGGCAGTGCCGCCATCCCCTTCGGGCAGACGGAGTGGAAGCGCTGCTGCCGGAAGGAAGAGCGGCTCCCCCCCTTCACCACGATGAACTTCCTGCTTCCGCCCGGGGAGACCGCGCTGGGCGCGGCCGGCGGCTGGCAGGGGGACACCCTGACGGTCCTTCTCCGCCACTGCGGATCGCCGCACAGCCTGCGGCTCACGCTGCTTCCCGGCCGGGAACTGCACCTGATCCCCTCCGACGGACAGCCGTGTACCATTTTGCTCTCCTGAAGCCGGGGCTTCTCATTACAGACAGAAAGGATTCCTCCCATGGCAAAACGAAATTACGAAATTGACATGTGCAACGGGCCGCTGCTGGGCAAAATTCTGCGCTTTGCCCTCCCGCTCATGCTTTCCGGCATTCTCCAGCTTCTTTTCAATGCGGCGGACATCATTGTCGTCGGACAGTTCACCGGCAAGGAGGCGCTGGCTGCGGTCGGCTCCACCGGCTCGCTCATCAACCTGATCGTCAATGTCTTTGTCGGGCTCTCCATCGGCACCAACGTCCTGGTCGCGCAGTACATCGGCGCGCAGGACGTCAAAAATGTCAGCGACACCGTCCACACCTCGATTCTGGTCAGCCTGATCGCCGGAACGGTCCTGATCTTTATCGGCATCTTCCTCGCCGAGCCGATGCTCACCCTGATGGGGACGCCGGACGATGTCCTCGATCAGGCCACCCTCTATATGCGCATTTACTTCATCGGAATGCCCGCCAACATGCTCTACAACTTCGGCGCGGCAATTCTGCGCGCCTTCGGCGACACCCAGCGCCCGCTCTTTTTCCTGTTCATTGCGGGCGTCGTCAACGTGGTGTTCAACCTGATTTTCGTCATCATCTTCCACATGGGGGTCGCAGGGGTCGCCATTGCGACGGTCATGTCTCAGACCATTTCGGCGGTGCTGGTACTGCTCTGCCTGCTGCGGGCGGACGGCATGTACAAGGTCTACTGGAAACAGCTGAAGATTCATAAGGACAAACTGCTCGGCATGGCGCGCATCGGCCTGCCGGCCGGCCTGCAGGGCGCGATCTTCTCCATCTCCAACGTCCTCATTCAGTCCTCCATCAACTCCTTCGGTTCGGTAGTCATGGCGGGGAGCACGGCGGCCAGCAACATCGAAGGCTTTGTCTACACCTCCATGAACGCCATTTATCAGGCGAACCTGAGCTTTACCAGCCAGAACGTCGGCGCGCAGAAATACAGCCGAATCAATCACATCACCTTTCTCTGCATCGGCGTCGTAACGGCGGTCGGAGTTGTGATGGGCGTCGGGGCGACTCTGCTCGGCACTCCGCTGCTGCACATCTACAATTCCGACCCGCAGGTTGTCGCTTACGGTCTGGAGCGGATGCGCATGGTGTGTATGCCCTATTTCCTCTGCGGCATCATGGACGTCATGGTTGGCAGTATGCGGGGGCTGGGCTATTCCATCCTGCCGATGGTCGTTTCGCTGGCAGGCGCGTGCGGCATCCGGATTCTCTGGATCTTCACTGTGTTCGCGGCGGATCGGACCATCGACGTCCTCTTCCTCTCCTATCCCGTTTCCTGGGCGATCACGGCAGTGGTTCACATTCTCTGCTTTGCCGTCGCGCGGCGGAAATTCCCCAAAACAGACGGCGTTCCTGCCGCCAGTCAGGGGGGAGCCTGATTGACGGCGAAACTGAGCACGGCAAACCTCGAACTTGGGCGGCCGACGGTGGAGGTCGCGCTGCGCAATCTCTCCTTTGAGATCCGGCACGCGCGGTCGGTCGGCTGCACTGTCCTGAAGCTCATTCATGGCTACGGTTCCAGCGGGACAGGCGGCAAAATTCGGGACGGCGTCCGCAGGCGCCTCGCCGAGATGGCGGCAAAAGGGCAGATTCGGGCGATGATTCCCGGCGAGGACTTCTCCATCTTCAACGAAAGCACCCGCCGCGCCTTTCTCGCCTGCGCCGAGCTCCGCCGCGACAGCGACCTGGAGCGGGCCAACCGCGGCATCACACTGGTGTTGCTGTAATCTTCCGGAAAACAGAGGGGACTTCCCCCTCTGTTTTATTTTTTGCAAAAAAGCTTGCATTTTGCGGGAGCTTGTGCTATAATAAGAAAGTCGTCTGGGTGTGGCGCAGATGGTAGCGCGCTACCTTGGGGTGGTAGAGGCCGCTGGTTCAAATCCAGTCACTCAGACCAGGTTAGACCTGGAGCGGAACGCGCTCCGGGTCTTTTCTTTTATTCTGCAATGCGTGCCCAAAAAAATTGCCCGGAGCGGAATACGCGCCGGGCCTTTTTGATACGGATATGGACGTCCCGCGCAAAGGCGGTCTGTTACCGCTGCCCCGTTATCACGATTTCGCCCTTTGCCTCGGGGATATCGCGGATGATCTCCCCCACGGCAGGGACGGTGATGCGTCCGGCCAGCGGATTTTTGATGCTGAGCACCGGCGCCGTCACTTCGGCCTCCACCTCCGAGCGCTCAAAGGCGAGGTCGGTGTCTAGCATCTCACAGTGAACAAGTTTCAGCCCCTTGCAGTAACAGAGCGGCTGGGTTCCGATGATCCGGCAGTTTTCAAAGGTGACGTTCTCGCAGTACCAGGCCAGATACTCGCCCTTCACCACGCTGTTTTTCACCACCACATTTCTGGCGTGCCAGAAAGCGTCCTTGGTGTCGAATTCGCAGTTTTCAAAGACAGCGTCCTCGATGTACTGGAAGGAGTACTTGCCCTTCATTCTCACCTTCCGGAAATGCAGCCCGGTGGAGCGCATCATGAAATACTCGCTCTCAGCGGTGCAGTCCTCCATTCTGACACCGTGGACAAACCAGCCGAACTCCGGCGAAATAATCTCGCATTCCCGCAGCGAGGCATCGCTGCACTCCCGCAGCGCTTTGATGCCGTGGAGCCTGCTGCCGGTGATTTCGATGTGATCGGAGTACCACAGCGCCGCCCGGCAGGCCTGTGTCATCTCCGAATCGCGGATTTGCAGGCCGTGGTCGTGCCAGAACGGATACCGCAGATTGAAAAAGCAATGCTCCACCTGCACGCCGCCGCACTCCTTCATGGCGCTCTCCCCGTCGGCGGGGCCATCAAAGGCGCAGTTCCGGACCAGAATCTCCCGGCTTCCGTACAGGGCGCGCTCCTCGTCAAACGTTTGATTTTCGATTACCTTCATCCATGATTCCTCCTGACGCTTCTACCGTTTTTCGAGGTTTCTTCCAGCCGGTTGCACCCGCCGGAGGCAGACCCCCTGATAACAGAATAGCACAATTGCGCGAAAATAGCAAACATTTCCTTTTTTGGTATAGAAATTCCCCGGCCCTGTTTCAAACAGAGCCGGGGCGTTGTTTCGAAGGAAATTCAGGCGCCGGTCCACGCGCCGTCCGCGCCGACAGTGTAGCCGTCGATAGTGGTGTTCACCGCCATCGAGCCGCCGGGATAGAAGTAGTAGGACTTGCCGTCAATCTTGTACCAGCCGTTGACCAGGCAGTAGCCGTCTGAACTGCGCATATAGTAGGTTTTGCCGTCGATGGTGTTCCAGCCGGTGACCATGACACCGTCCGCGCCGACGTAGCACCAGGAATTGCCGGTATAGGTCGGGATCCAGCTGTTCACAAACATGTTGGCGGCATCCCGGTCAAAGCAGTACCACTTTCCATCCAGTTCCAGCCAGTCGTTGGCGGCCGCGCCGGTTTCGGTGAGGTAGTACCAGTTGTCCTTGTACTCGTACCACTGATTGGACATCATCGCGCCGCTGCCGTCGGTGACATACCAGCGGCCGTCCACCTTGTACCAGCCGGTGGCCATCGAACCGCCCTCGCGGAGGTAGTAGGTCTTGCCGTCCAGGGTGAGCCAGCCCTCCACCAGTTTGCCGCTGATCGGGTCCATGTAGTACCAGATGCCCCAGGTCGTAACCCAGCCGGTCTGGAGCGCGCCGGTTTCGGGGTCCAGGTAGTACCAGCTGTTGTTGTCGGAGAACCAGCCGGTGGCCAGGGTGCCGTCCTCCCGGGTGTAGGTGGTCACGCCGTTGGCCGTTTTCCAGCCGCCGCCGGTCGGGAAGCCGCTGCCCGCACTCCCCTGCCCGGTGCTGGCGGGCGGGTTGCCGTTCAGGGTCCCGTTGCTGTTGAAGCTGTAGGAGACGCCGTCGATCGTCTGAGTGCCGGTCAGCATGACTCCCTGCTCGTTGAGGTAGTACCAGAGCCCGTCCACCTGCTGCCAGCCGGTCCGCATCGCGCCGGTTTCCGGGTCGAGGTAGTACCAGCTGTTCCCAAGGTAGAGCCAGCCCTTTTTCAGATTGCCGTTTTCATCCTGATAGAAGCGCACACCGTTCTCGGCAAACCAGCCGCTGCCGGTCGGCCGGGAGGGCTGCTGCGTCTCGGATGGGGGCGTCCCCTGGGTGAGCACGCCGGAAGAATTGAAGGTATAGCTGACGCCGTCGATGGTCTGGGTCCCGGTCATCATCGCGCCGGAGCTGCTCAGATAGTAGTACTGGCCGTTCAGATTGAGCCAGCCGACCGCCATCTTGCCGCTCTGCGGGTCCATGTAGTACCAGGCGTTCCCGACCCATTTCCAGCCGGTCTGCATCGCGCCGGAGGTGGGGTCGAGATAGTACCAGGTTCCGTCCAGGGAAAGCCAGCCCTTTTTCAGGCTGCCGTCCGCGTTCTGGTAGTAGCAGGTTCCATCCCTGTTCACCCAGCCGCTGCCGGACGGCGCGGAACCCGTGCCGCCGTCTCCGTTCAGAACGCCGTTTTCGTCAAAGGTATAGCTTGTATTGCCGATGACACGGGTGCCGGTCGCGTAACTTCCTTCGCCGTCCAGGAAATAGTAGGTCTTTTCGCCCTCCTCCTGCCAGCCGGAATAGCGCTGCGGCACCAGGCGGACCGTGGAGCCGTTCGCCGTCAGCTCGGCATACATCCCGGTCACTTCCGCGGAGCCGGTGTCGAGAAGATTGCCGGACAGATCGACCAGGCAGTCCTCCTGCGCCCACCGTCCGTCCATCGTCTCGATGAGGTTGTCGTTTAAGTAGCAGTATTTCAGCCCGGTCAGATAGGACATATTGGGGATGCTGGCAATTTCGTTTCCGGAAAGATCCAGATACTCCAGGCAGTCATTGAAGGAGATGAGCCGGAAATCGGTGATTCGGTTGTTGCGGGCGCTCAGGTAGGTCAGATTCTCAGGCAGGTCGTCGATCTCGCGCAGGCGGTTGCCGTCCAGCACCAGCTCCGAGAGCGATTCCAGCCCGGAAAGGGAGCTGGACTTGGTCATCTCGTTGCCGGAGAGGTCGAGCGTCTCCAGATAATCGAGAGAACGCAACGTGGAGACGCTGGTCAGCGAATTGTTGGCCAGGTTGAGCTCCGAAAGTGATTCCAGCTTGTTGAGGCCGGTCAGCGAGGTGATCCGGTTGTCCGACAAATCGAGCCAGGTCAGATAGTCGCACCTCCCGATAGAGGAGGTTGACCGAAGCTCGTTGTCCGAGGCGTCCAGCCAGGAAAGATTGGGCAGATACTGCAACCCCTTGAGGCTGGTGAGCCCCAGCCCACTCAGATCGAGGTCGGTAATCTGCGCCAGTTCGTACTCATTCAGCTCCCAATCCCCGTTCTCGTCGGCCTGTTCGAGGAGAATCTCATAGAGGTCCGCGTCAAAATTGCGGGAGGCGATCACCCGGTCTCCCGAGGCGGCAAACGCCGGCGCCGCGGCCGGGGATGCGGCCGCCGCAAGCGCCAGAGCGGCCATGGCGGATAAAAAACGTCTGGTAGATAATTGCATGATCAAATCCCTCCAAATAAACAGTGCGGTTTTCTGGGACAAATGTTGCAGGAGCCGGGGAATTTTCCAAAACCTGCCGGAGAGTGGGCGTAATTTCGGGCATAATATCAGTATAGCACAAAAAGCCGCGCCGGTAAAGGGAAAAAGACGGAATCCGCGGGCAAAGCCCTTGACTTTGCGGCGCAATTCCTCTAAAATAGGAGTATATCGCAATTTGCGCGAAAGGAAGGAAACGACATGCTCACCAACGATCAGAAAACCATGGACCAGATCATCGCCCTCTGCAAGGGCCGCGGCTTCATCTACCCCGGCAGCGAAATTTACGGCGGCCTCGCGAACTCCTGGGACTATGGCCCGCTCGGCGTGGAATTTAAAAACAACGTCAAAAAAGCCTGGTGGAAGAAATTTGT
>CALXIG010000061.1 GCA_944388305.1 uncultured Clostridia bacterium | reverse complement strand
GAAAGGGCGGTGTCTTAACCGCTTGACCAACGGGCCGGATGGTAGCGGCAAATGGACTTGAACCATCGACACTTCGGGTATGAACCGAATGCTCTAGCCAACTGAGCTATGCCGCCATATTTTCCCTGCCATCGCAGGGGACATATTATATTTTACCACAGCGGACAGGCTTTGTCAACCGTTTTTTCAAAAAAAACAGTTTCCCATGATTTTTACAAAAATAAAAATGAAATCGCGCCGGAATCTATCCTGAATCCATAGATTCCGGCCTGTTTCACACCATATCCTGGGCGGGCAGCTCAAGCGGCAGGGGGAACCAGCTGTTTTGCAGCGGCGAATCGTACTGCCAGAGGCTGCCGGCCGAAAAGAGGCGGCGCTGCTGCTGCACCGTATCGATCCGCAGGCCGGCAGGTTCCGCAGTCTCCGCCACCGACACCGCGCCGTTTCTGACCGCAACGCGGTACTTCCCCTCGCCGGAGACTTCCAATACCAATTCCCCGTCCATAATCCCCGCCTGCTCCCCTTTGAGGCGGAGGGAGAGGGCGAGCATCCGCGGGAAATTGAGCAGCTGCACCATTTCCCCATCTTCGATGGCGCAGCCTTCGGAAACAAGGCCCAGGGCGCGGCAGAGCTCCTTCTGCCAGAAAAAGGGGGTGACGGTCAGCTCCCGCCCCGCCTTTTCGGACAGGGCAAAGAGGACGGGGAGGGCCTCCTGCCAGTCGTTTAAAAGCAGCTCGCCTACGGCGGTGCAGCCGTCGTTTAAAACGCAGTATCCCAGAAATTCGCCGTTTCTGCGGAAGATCCAGGGCTCGCTCGACCAGCTGCGGCAGATCCCGGCAAAGTCCCCGAGCCTCCGCACCGCATGGATGGGCTGGGCGTTGTGGAGCCCTAAGCAGTCCGCCGTGTATGCGCTGTTTTCCGACAGGGGGAGGAGCTCGACGCCTTCGGTGCTGATCTTTTTCCAGTGGCGGCGGTTTGCGGGGGTCAGGGTGTAGCTCCGCCGCTGGCAGGCGCACCCGAAGCCGAAGTACTCATACCGCTGCCGCTGCCCGCCCAGACACATGAGGTCGGCGCCCGCCGCCCTGGCGCCGGCGACGGCGCGGTTCATCAGCTCTTTCATGTATCCCCGGCCGCGGGCATAGGGGTGGACCGACACGGTGCCGATCCCGAAGGCTTTGACGGTCTCCCCGCCCATTGAAAACTCCAGGGGGAAGCTGCCCACCATTCCCTTGATTTTTCCGTCTTCCAGCGCGAGGTAGTGGTGCTGCGCCATCTCGGGATTCCCCCTGTAGAGCTTGGGCAGCAGGGCGGCAAAGTCCGTCCGGAACACCATGTTCCCAAAGTCGATGAGGTCGTTGTATTCATCCGGCCGACCTTTTCGAAATTCCAGATTCATCTTCTCCCACCTTTCGGTATGTTCGCAATCAGCCGGACAGGACGCCCCGCTCCTTCAGGGCAAAATAAATCCCGTCCTCCCCGCAGCTTTTGACAACCGGCCCGGAAAAGGCGGCCTTCAGCTCGGCGGGGGCGTTGCCCATCAGCATTCCGCAGCCGACCGCGCGGAGCATCTCCATGTCGTTGTAGCTGTCCCCAAAAGCCGCCGCCTCCCGGATATCCAGCCCGCGCAGGGCGCAGAAACGCCGGACCGCGTCCGCCTTGTTCACCCCGCCGGCCATGATTTCCAGCAGCTTGCCGGAGGATTTGACGATCGAGCAGCCGGGAAACGCCGCCTTCAGCCGCTCCTCTAGCGCGGCAATCTGCGCAGGTTCGCAGATGCAGAGGAATTTGCTGACAATTCCCCCGCGAATCCCGCTCAGCGGCGCCTCGCGGGACTGCGCCCGGACAATCTGTTCCTCCAGGGCAATGCGGGGGTCGCGCCGGTCGCGGACAATCCAGTCGCAGGGGGAGTAGGCGCACCAGCTCAGATCAAATCCGCTCCCCTCCAGAAAGGCGAGGATGCGCGCCGCCTCTTCCACCGGCATCCCGCGATGGAAGAGGACCTCCCCCTTCTCATCCAGAATCAGCGCGCCGCTGTAGGCGATGACCGGACAGCGCAGCCCGCAATCCTCCAGAATCGGAAAAATTCCCGACGGACTCCGCGCCGAAACCGGGACGAAGGGAATCCCCTTTCCGCGCAGCGCCGCCACCGCCTCCCGCGTTCGCCGGGAGACGCGGTGCCGGGAATCGAGCATTGTCCCGTCAATGTCGCTGAAAACCGCCGTCAGCCGCATGGCCGCTTCCCCCTCTCAGCCGAACCGGCGCGCGAGCGCGCAAAACTGCTCCATCGACAGCTCCTCCGCCCGGGCGGCGGGGAGAATGCCCGCGGCCGCGATCCTTTCCGCCGCCTCCCCCTTGGAGATGGAGAATCCCGCCGAAAGGGTGTTGGCGAGCGTCTTGCGGCGCTGCCCGAACGCCGCGCGCACCACCCGAAAGAGGGTTTTCTCCTCCACCGGGGAGAGCGGCAGCTCCCGCCGGATATCCATCCGGACGACCGCCGAGTCGACATTGGGCGCGGGACAGAAGCTCCCCCGGCTCACCGGAAAGAGAATCCGCGGCTCGCTGTAATACCGCACCGCCGCCGTCACCGCGCCGCACTGCCGGGAGGGCATGGGCGCGCAGAGCCGGTCGGCCGCCTCCTTCTGGACCATGACGGTCACCGCCCTGATGGGCAGCCGCTGCTCGAGCAGGGCCATGATGACCGGCGAAGTGATGTAGTAGGGGAGATTCGCGCAGACCACGACCTCCATCCCCGCGAATTCCCCGGCGATCAGCCGGTGCAGGTCGACCTTGAGAATGTCGCCCTGGATGACCTTCACATTGCCGAACTCCGCCAGCGTGTAGTCGAGCACCGGCATGAGCCGGCTGTCCAGCTCGACGACCGCCACCTTTTTCGCCCGCTGTGCGAGCTCCTGGGTCAGCACCCCGAACCCCGCGCCGATTTCAAGGACGCCGGTGTCTTTTTCCGCGCCGCCCAGCTCGGCGATGCGCGGACAGACCGAGGGGTTGACGAGAAAATTCTGCCCCAGCGACTTGGAAAAGGTGAAGCCGAACTGCGCGGCGATCTCCCGGATGGTGTTCAAATTGGTGAGTTTCAATCGCTGCCGTCCCTTTCTGGCCTAATAGCCGAATCTGCCTTCCAGTGACTCGTCGCCGTCGATCCAGTCCTGCACCCGGATGACCCGGTACGCGTCCCGGGTGTCCCGCACGACAACCGTCTCGATCCCCGCGTTGATGATGAGCCGCTTGCACATCGAGCAGGAATTCGTCCCCGCGACCAGTTCGCCGGTCTTGGCATCCCGGCAGGCCATGTAGAGGGTTGCGCCCAGCATCTCGCTGCGCGGGGCGGCGATGATGGCGTTGGCCTCTGCATGGACGCTGCGGCAGAGCTCATACCGCTCCCCGCGGGGGATGTGCAGCTCCTCCCGGATGCAGCGCCCGAGGTCCGAGCAGTTTTTCCGCCCTCTCGGCGCGCCGACATAGCCGGTCGAGAGGATGGAGTCGTTTTTGACGATGATGGCGCCGTAGTGCTTGCGCAGGCAGGTGCCGCGCTCGGCGACCGTTTCGGCGATGTCCAGATAATAGTTGATCTTGTCCCGTCTTTCCAAGGCAGGCGCCTCCTTCTTGTGTACTGCCCCTATTATACTCTTATGGCCGCAAATCCGCAAGGATTTGCAGGCGGGCAAGCCCGCCGCAGTTTTGCGCAAGTAAGACCGGGCATGGTACAATGTTCTCAAAAGCTTCCGCCAGGAAGCCTTTGAGGTTATTATACCATATCCGCGCCCCTCCCTGCAACTGCCCCCGCAGCAAAAAAACGGAACCGAACGGCTCCGTTTTGGATTACCGGCCCGATAAATTTCCGTCCGCACCAGCAGCCGGCGGCTTTTTCCCGCGCCGTTTGTCAAACCAGCTCCAGAAAAGCAGCAGCCCTACGGCGATCAAAACGCCGAAAATCCCCACCAGCGCCCAGAGGCGGTATTTCTCCACAAACTGGGTGAAGGAGTAGGTCCAGCCGCTGGTGTAGCGGACATTTCCGCCGTTTCGAATTACAATGGTGCCGTAGACCGCGATCATGCTCGACAAAACGGCGATCACCAGCATTCCAAGCGCGCCCAGCCCGCCGGTAATCGCGGCGGCGATGAGCATTCCCCTCCCTGCGGTTCTTTTTGCCGCGGGGCGTTCCGGAAACTCCTGCGGAAAAGCCGGCGGTTCCGGGGTTTCCAGTTCGTCCTTGAGCAGGTAGTCGGCGGACACCGAAAAAATGCGGCTGAGCTCCGCGACCCGCCCGGCGTCCGGGAGCGTCCCGTCCAGCTCCCAGCGGGACACCGCCTGCCGGGAAACTTCCAATCTCCCGGCCAGCTCCTCCTGGGACATGCCCGCCCCTCTGCGGAGCTTTTGCAGCTTTTCTCCAAATTTCATCTTGCAGCCTCCTTTGGGTTTCTGTTTCCATTCTGCCACAAAAAGCCGGTTGCGTTCCACCAAACCGCTGTGGAACTTGCGCAACGTCCGGTTGCGCGGGGCTGCCGCTCAAATTTTACCGATGGCGGAAAGCTCGCTTTCAAACAGCTCGTAGTAAAAAACCGCGGTTTCCCCGCGGTGGGGGGTGTTGTAATAGAGCATGGTGTCGATCCCGCGGACGGACAGGCCGTTTTTCTCATAAAACCGCATAGCCGGGACATTGGTATGCTGTGTTTCGGCGTACAGGCCGCGGCAGCCCTGCCCTTTTGCCCATTCCCGCGCCTGTTGGACGAGCAGGGTGCCCACGCCTCTGCGGCGGTACTTCTCCGCGACGTCGATCCGCTCGATGCAGGCGAAGCCGTTCCACCACCGGCACATGGTGATCTGTCCCACCGGACGCGCGCCGTCGCGGCAGAGAAAGACGGTCCGGCTGACGCCGCCGGTCTCCTCGTTCACCGGATAGGTTTTGCGCCAGGGCTGCGGCAGCTGCACCGGTTTCCAGCTCCACTGCCCGCTGATATAGCGGAATTTTGCCTTTTCCTGCACCCAAAATCCTTCAAAACACTGTTCCCGTTCCGCTTCCCGCTCTTTGGGAAGCCGCTCTATTTCCAGACGCATCCGCCTGTCCCCCTCTCGCTGATTCCCTATCATTGTAGCACAAACTCTCCCGCTCCGCAAGCCCGGCGCGTGACCGCGCGGGACAAGCCGATGCGGCCGCACGCTCCTGTCCAACTGCTGGATTGCGAACTTGGTTCGCAGCGCGGCAGGCGGACGCAGTTCGCCCTCACAATTTGCCTGTGTAAGATCGCGGGCGCGCAATGCGCGCCTTTACTCAACCGGTTCCAGCGGTTCCATGCGATTGGTCAGCCCCGCCAGATAATCCAAACTGACATGATAAAATTTTGCCAGCGCAATTGCCACCTGAAACGGCACTTCCCGCACACCGCTTTCATACCGCACATATGTCGTTTTGTGCAGAAAAATC
>CALXIG010000060.1 GCA_944388305.1 uncultured Clostridia bacterium | reverse complement strand
CAAGTTCTTTCAGTATTGTTTAATTTTCAAGCTCCCGCTCGCTTCGCCTTCCGTTTCCCTTCAGGCTTAGCTTATTTATTTTACCACTCCGGAAACCGTTTGTCAAGCCCTTTTTCAAAACTTTTTTTCGGATTCCTTCGCCGCCGCCTCCCTTCGAAGTCCCCTCCGCTCGAGACAGCTTACTTAGTATACCACACCCCCTTCCTCCTGTCAAGGGGAAATTTCCAATTTTTTGCGTGTTCTTTTAATCTGTCAGTTTTTCATTGCTTTTTTTCGGATTTTTGCCATTTTCTTACAACAAAGAGACTTCCGGCCAGAGGACAGAAGTCTCTTTTCAATTACGAGTCTGAAAAATCCGTCTCAACCACTTTGCCGCTTTCCGGCGTGGAGTAGATCCAGCGGTCAATATGTCCGGACGTCTGATAATAGCGCAGCGGCTGCGGAACCCGGCTGATTCCGAAAGAATCAATGAGGACCAGTTTGATCTTCATCTTTTCCGGCAGAATATTTTTGATGTAAACACTTGCCTGCTGTCCCGGGACCACATCCTCCCGGCGCTCGGCAAGTCCGGCGAGATTGGGGGTGAGTTCGACGAAGATTCCATACTCCTCCACCGAGCGGACAATTCCGCCGACCGTCTGCCCCGGTTCAAAAAGGGCCGCATTCTCCAGCCAGGTCCCCAGCAGTTCCCGGTGGCTCAGCGTAATTCGCCCCCCTTCTATAGAACGGACAACTGCGTAGATGTCCTGCCCAACCTGAAACCGGTCCCGCGGATGCGAAATGCGGGAAACAGAGATCGCGTCGATGGGAATCAGGGAGACGACGCCGCACCCGATATCCACAAAAGCTCCAAACGGTTCGAGATGGGTCACGCGGGCGGGAATGACGTCCCCAGGATGCAGCAGCGACAGATATTCCGCGATGCAGCGCTGCTGCGCCTTCCGTCGGGAAAGGAGCGGCCGCAGCGTCCCGTCTGCGCCCTCCTCAAATCCAACGACGGAAAAACTGACGGCTTTATTGACTCTGGAGAGAATGGCGATGTCCCGCACCGTCCCTTCGGCAATACCGACTGCGCACTCCTCGCGCGGAATCACGCCGGTAAATTCCCCCATATCTACAATTAAGTTGTGGGCGCTGTCGCAAAGAACCGCTCGTGCCTCCAAAATTTCCCCGCTTTCCGCCGCCGCCCGCAGGCTCTCCGCGGAACGCCGCCCGATGCGGTCCCCCGCTTTGTCCAGGCGCTGTCCTTCTGGCTGAAATTCTCTCATATCCGCGATTTTTCATCATCCGGCAGATGAAAAACCTCCTTTCCCTCAATTCTCCGCCCCGCGGCGGTGCTGGCCGAATGCTATAATCTATGCGCGCCGGCCGGCAAATATGCGTTCCCGTTCTGCTGCGCGAATGTGACGCTTCCGTGAAGAAATTCTTCACACAGCCGTCAGATACTTTTCACCCGGCTGTAGTTGCCAATTTGCGCTATTTGTGCTATAATAAAAAAGCATTCGGGATACGCCTGCAAAATTTGACTGTTTTACACAAATTTCTCTTCTCTTTTCTATACAGATGCCGCAGAACTTGCCGCTGCCGTCTGGATTGCCTAAAAGGGGAGCAGACGCCCCGGGGAAATATTTCATTACAGGAATGGAGTTTTGGGAATGATTGAGGTAAAAAACCTCACCAAGAGCTACGGCAACAAGCACGCTGTCAACGACATCAGCTTTACCGTAAATCAGGGTGAAATCTTAGGCTTTCTGGGACCGAACGGCGCCGGAAAATCCACGACGATGAATATCCTCACCGGATATATCTCCTCCACCTCCGGCACTGCCAAGATCGACGGTCACGACATTCTGGATGACCCGATCGAGGCAAAAAAACATATCGGCTACCTGCCGGAACACCCGCCCCTGTACCCTGACATGACAGTGCAGGAGTATCTGGAGTTTGTCTACCAGCTGAAAAAGGCGCGCCAGCCGATGAAAGCGCACATTGACGACGTCTGCCGCCGGGTCAAGATCACCGACGTGCAGAAGCGCATCATTAAAAACCTCTCCAAAGGCTACCAGCAGCGCGTCGGACTCGCACAGGCGCTGATCGGCAACCCGGAGGTCCTGATTCTGGACGAGCCGACTGTCGGCCTGGACCCAAAGCAGATCATCGAGATCCGCAACCTCATCAAGACCCTCGGCCAGCGCCACACCATCATCCTCTCCTCTCACATTCTTCCCGAGGTGCAGGCGGTCTGCGACCGGGTTATTGTCATCAATAAGGGCAAGCTCGTCGCTGACGACACGGCGGAAAACCTCTCACACAACCTGACCGAAGATTTCCGCTACATTGCCCGCATCGAAGGTCCCGAGGAGGAAGTGGAGAAGCTGCTCCAGGGAATCAGCGGCATTGTCGAGGTTCAGTCCCTCGGGCAGAAGGAGCCCGGCGTGTGCGAATATTCTCTGGAAGCGGAACCCGGCTCTGACGTGCGGCGCGAGCTGTTCAAACGGCTGGCGGACCGCAACTACCCGCTGCTTGGACTCAAGACCACTGAGCTGACCCTCGAGGATATCTTCCTCCAGCTGACTCAGGACAGCTCTGCGGAACAAAAAACTGACGGAGGTAATCACTAATGCTCGCAATCCTGAAACGGGAGATGTCCAACTATTTCACCTCCCCCATCGGCTATATTTTTCTGGCGGTCTTCTACTTTTTCGCCGGCATGTTCTTCACCAGCGTTCTGGCTGCCAATACCACCGACATCACCTATGTCTTCAGTTCGCTCTTCACTGTCCTCGTTTTCATCATCCCGCTGCTGACCATGCGCTCCATGAGTGAGGACAAAAAGCAGAAGACCGACCAGCTTCTCCTGACTTCGCCGTTAAATCTGAGCGGCCTGGTCGCCGGCAAATTCCTGGCGGCCTTTCTGATGTACTGTATCGCGCTGGCCGTCACGGTCGTTTATTCGCTCATCCGCGCGGCTTTCGCCGTCCCGGAGTGGCCGGTCGTCATCGGCAACATTCTGGGTGCCCTGCTGCTGGGCGCGGCACTCATCTCCATCGGCGTGTTTATCTCCTCTCTGACAGAAAACCAGCTCATCGCGGCGGTCGGCAGCTTTGCGGTCATGATGTTCATCCTGATGATCGACGGCTTTGCCTCCCTCGTCCCGATTCCCCAGATTGCTTCGATCATCACCAGCCTCTCCTTCATGAGCCGGTATAACGATTTTGTCACCGGAATTCTGAACATCTCCAACATCCTGTTCTTCATCAGCATTGCGGTGGTTTTCAACTTCTTCACCGTCCGGGTGCTGGAAAAGCGCCGCTGGGGTTGATTTGACTCATTTAAACTGAAAAGGAGCAGGAATTGATATGAAGAAACTATCATTTAACAAGCGCCGCCTCAAACATGGCTCGCTTGCCACCGCCATGACGGTCGGCTTTGTGGCGGTTGTCGTACTCGTCAATATTATCGTCAATCTGCTGGTGGAGCGCTTCCCGATGGACATCGACCTGACCGAGGACAATATCTTCCAGCTCTCCGGCCAGTCCATTGACTATATCAAGGACCTGGACGCTGAAGTGACGGTCAACGTCCTCGCAGAGGAAGAAACCTTCAAAAACAACAACGACTATTACCGTCAGGCCTACGAGGTCATCATGCGGTACGAGCAGTATTCCGACCACATTCAGGTGGAGTTTATCGACCTCTATCAGAATCCGGATTTGCAGCAGAAATACTCTCGCGAGACGCTGGGCACCGGCCAGATCATCGTCGAATGCGGCGACCGCTATCAGATTCTCACTTCCTATGACCTCTTCAACACCCAGGTCGACCAGTCTTCCGGCTACACCTATATCACCTCCTCGGCGGCCGAGCAGGCGATGACCAGCGCCATCATGAACGTCACCAACGCCGATCCGCCCACCGTCGCGGTTCTGACCGGCTATGAAACCACCGACATCTCCGACTTCACCGACATTCTCACCTCCAACGGTTACGTGGTGGAGGAAGTTAACCTCATGACTGCGGAGAGCCTCAGTGATTATGACCTCGCCATCCTCGCTGCGCCTGTCATCGACCTCTCCAGCAGCGATCTGGACAAGTTGGACGCCTATCTGGACAATGACGGCCGGTTCGGCAAAAATCTGATGTACTTCGCCTCGGTCACCCAGCCGGACCTCCCGCTGCTGGAAGAGTTCCTTTCCGAATGGGGCATCACCGTCGGCGACGGTTATCTGTACGAAACGGATGCCGCCAGCACCTACTTCAGCCCGACCTATACCCTTCAGGAGTACGGGGATGAAGCCTACACCGAGACCCTCGCGACAACCGATCTCCCCGTTCTGATCCCGGTCTGCCGCCCGCTTTCCTCCTCGTTCGGCGAGAGCGGAAGCGCCTCCAACCGCGCGACCTACACCCTCCTCTCCACCCACGACACCGCTGTCGTCTACCCCTATGAGACCGCGGCGGAAGACTGGGATCCCAACACCGACGGCGAGCAGGCTTCCTACGCCACCGCCATCGCCGGCACCCGGACCAAATACGACCAGACAACCGCTCTGATCTCCACCGTCGTGGCTTTCGGTTCGGTTGACATGATCCACGAAAGCTTCCTGAGCTTCGCCGCCCTCAACAACGGCGACTACGTTCTCAACGCTGCAAATGTTCTCTGCGACAAGGAGGACGGCATTACCATCGTTCCCAAAACTCTCGGCACGACTTCCCTCGGCATCAATCAGAATCAGGTCAACGTCATCGGCGGCGCCGCGCAGTTTGTTCTGCCGATCCTCGTTCTGATTACCGGCGGCGTCATCTGGATGCGCAGGAGGAATAAGTAACTGTGAACAAAAAAATCAGAAATCTCATCATCAGCGGCGTCCTGCTGCTCATCCTCGTCGGTGTGCTGCTCCTGTTGCTTTTCCTCCCCAAAGACAGCACCGAAGAGGAGGAATCCTCCACCTATTCCTACACTTCAAACAGTGTGGAACTCTTTACCCGGGAACCGGAGGAATT
>CALXIG010000059.1 GCA_944388305.1 uncultured Clostridia bacterium | reverse complement strand
GTTCATCCACGAAGCGTGCCCTGCCGTGTTTCACCAGGCCTTTGGCCCGTTTGGGATAGGTCGCTTCCAGCAGGTTTCCCTGCCCGTCGATGACGCGCACTGTTTTTTCCAATGGGTGCCCTCCCCTCCGCGCAGTTGACTCGAACCGCTGTTTTTTGTGATGGGTGCCGTCCCCTGATTCTGTTTTCAGTATAACATGCCGGAAAAAATCTTGTCAACAGGGAAAAAGAACGAAAAATGACCCGGTTCGTGGACAAATCGACCCCCTCCGGTGAATTACCGGAACCGGCTCCCATCTTTGCACAGGACCGCGTCCCGGCGGATGAGGCGGTAATCGAGGGAGAGGCCCTTCGCCGCCGCGAAAGCGCCGGTCAGCAGGGTGGGGTTGAGGTTCTGTGCGGTTCCGGCGGGGAGGGTGACAGCAAGCAAAACCGCATCCCCTGTAAGGCCGGTTTGGCTGGCAAAAATGCCGGGCTTCAAGTCGATTTCCCTGAGGCCCTTTTTGGTGCGCTTTTCGGTCAGGATGGCGTCCTGGGCCAAAAAGGCGTCAAAATCCGCCAAGAGTTTTTCTGCGGGGATATTTCCGGCAGAAAACAACAGCGTGTACTGCGCTTTTTCGATCTCCTCCGGCTTTTTCTGCGGGGCGGCGGCCCGGGTGACGGTGATCCCCTCGGGGAAGGCGGCGTTTAACCGGCTGAGGATTTCCTCCTCCGGCAGGTTCTCCCGCAGGCGGAAGTCAAAGCTCTCCTCCACACCCTCGTAGCCCAGCGCAATGGGGAGAGCAAAGGTGAGATAGATGTGGGGATTGAACCCCTGTGTGAACCAGATGGGCAGTTTGGAGCGCTGGAAAGACCGCTGGATGGTGCGGTACAGGTCCAGGTGGGAGATATATTTTGCCCGGCTGAATTTGCGGTAGAAGGCCCGGTACTCGTAGACCGGCGCCCCCTCCACCACGATGGTCCTTGCGTTATCCAATGCAGCGCCCTCCTCCGATGAGTTTGTTTGCGCCGCAGCCGGCGCAGTGTTCCTTGCAGTTGGGGGTGATCTCGGCCCGTTTGGCCTTTTCGTATTCCCGCAGGAAGAAGGCTTTCGTCACGCCGGCGTCGATGTGGTCCCAGGGCAAAATTTCCTCCGGGGAGCGCTCCCGGCTGGCGTAGAACTCCATCGTCAGGCCGGCTTCATCCATCGCCTCTTTCCACTTGTCAAAGTCGAAGAGCTCCTCCCAGCTGTCAAACTTGCAGCCCTTTTTCCAGGCGGTATAAATCACCCTGCCCAGCCTCCGGTCGCCGCGGGCCAGGACACCCTCCAGCACCGAGGTTCTCACCTCGTGGTAGTTGAGGGAGATTTTCCGGGTGGTGAGGCTGTGGCGGAGAAAATCGTGCTTTTTCACAATGGTGTCATAGGTGTCCTGCGCGCACCACTGGAAGGGGGTGAAGGGCTTGGGGACAAAGGTGGAGACGGAGATGGTCACATTGACCGCCTTGCCCTTGGGCTTGGCCGGCAGCGAGTAGTAGAGGTCGACGATTTTTTGCCCGAGCCGGGTGATGCCCAGCAGGTCCTCCTCGGTCTCGGTGGGCAGGCCCATCATAAAGTAGAGCTTGACCCCGGTGTAGCCGCCCTCAAAGGCGATGCGGGAGGTGCGCATGATCTCCTCCTCGGTGACCCCCTTGTTGATGACGTCCCGCAGCCGCTGGGTGCCGGCCTCCGGCGCGAAGGTCAGGCCGGTTTTGCGGACCCTGTTGACCTTGTCGAGCAGCTCTTTGGAAAAATTGTCCACCCGGAGGGAGGGCAGGGAGAGGTTGATCTTTTCCTCCAGCGTGTAGTCGATGATCTTGTCGAGCATCTCCTCCACCTGTGGGTGGTCGGAGGTCGAAAGGGAAGCGAGTGACATCTCCTCATAGCCGGTGGTTTCGCAGAGGCTCCTGCCCTGAGAGCAGAGGACGTCGGGGGATTTGGCCCGGAGGGGGCGGTAGATGAAGCCCGCCTGGCAGAAGCGGCAGCCCCGGATGCATCCCCGCATGACCTCCAGCACCGCCCGGTCGTGGACGACCTCGGTGTAGGGGACGACGAAGGTTTCCGGATAGAAGGCTTTGTCCATGTCCTTACAGATGCGCTTTGTAATTTTGGCAGGGGCGCCGTCCTTCGGGGTGATGGCGGCGACGGTGCCGTCCGGATTGTAGGAGACGTCGTAGAGGGAGGGGACGTACATCCCGGGGATCCGGGCGGCGTCCCGCAGGAAGGCTTTTTTGTCCCAATGGCCGGATGCCTTGTGCTTTTGGTAGAGGTCGATCATTTCGAGCATGATCTCCTCCCCCTCGCCCAGCTGGACGAGGTCGGCGAAATCGCACAGCGGTTCGGCGTTCATGGCGCAGGGGCCGCCCATCCAGACGATGGGGTCGCCGTTTCCGCGCTCCGCCGCCAGGGGATTTATCCCACCCAGGTCGAGCATGTTGAGAATGTTGGTGTAGGAAAGCTCGTACTGGAGCGAAAAGCCGATGAAATCAAAGGCGGTCAACGGGTCGAAGCTCTCGAGGCCGTAAAGGGGGAGGCCCTTTTCCCGCATGAGGGCCTCCATATCCGGCCAGGGGGCGTAGACCCGCTCCGCCCAGCAGTCCTCCCGGGCATTGATGAGAGAATAGAGAATTTTGAGCCCCAGGTGGCTCATCCCGATCTCGTAACTGTCCGGGAAACAGAGGGCAAGCCGGGTTTTGACCTGCGCCCTGTCCTTGACGACGCTGTTATACTCCCCGCCCACATAGCGGGCGGGTTTCTGCACCTTCAGCAGAAGGGGCTCGAGTCGTTCTTTTAACATTGTATTCCTCCGTTTTAGGATTTTTCTGTGCAGGGCGGGTTAGACAGCCCTTTCAGGCGCCGCCTGTCTTGCCGTCCGATTGTCCGCCGTCCAGGACAGCGTCACGCAGCACGCACTCCTGCCGGAAGCCGGCTTTTTGGCGTCCGCCATCCGCGCAGTGCGCGTAAGGAAACCATCTTTCTGTCCGGCTAGCCTGAAATGCCCATGACAAGCAGCAGGATGGTCATGATAGCCATCCCGATGAGGATGCTGATCGAATTGGCGGTGCTGGCCAGCTCGATGTCGCCGCGGATTTTTTCGGTGAAGGCCGGAGCGGCGCTGGCGATGGGGGAGAAGACGATGAGGGCCAGCAGCTGCCGCACCTCGAGCGGCAGGGGAAGCAGAAAATAGAAGGCGGCCGCCATCACCCCCGAGAGGGCGAAGCGGACGGCCAGCAGCCGGACGAGCCTTCCCACGCGGCTGCGGTCGAGGCGGATCTCAAAGCCGATTCCGATCATCAGCATGGCGAGAAAGGCGTTCGCCCCGCCCACTGTCTGGGCAAACTGCATCAGCGGAGCGGGCAGAGACAACCCCGCTGCCGACAGCGCGAGCATGACCAGGTAGGTGTCGAGCGGTACCGAGCGAAACAGCTTTTTGAGGCAGCTTCCCACCGTCGCCCGCTCGCCGCCCAGCAGCGCTGACCCGGCGACATAGGCGCCGCTCGTGCAGATGACCGCGTTGCCCGCGTCGAAAATGCAGGCAGAAACGGCGGCGGCCGGTCCCAGAAAGCTCTGCACATAGGGCATGGTGAAGCAGCCGATGTTGTAGCCGGTGTAGTTGATGACGCTGAACGCCTGCTCCTCCCGCGTCCCCCTGCGGGAGGCGAGATATCCCGCTCCCATCAGAACAAGGTCGCAGCCCAGCCCTGCCGCCGCCAGCACAAGCAGCGAGGGGGCGACCGTCAGACCCTCGAAGTTGGAGATCACCGCACAGGGCAGTGTGATGTGGAGCACCACCTTCGCCAGCGTCCCGAAATCCTCCCGGCGGAAGAAGCCCGTCTTTTTCAGCCCGAATCCCATCGCGATCATGCAGAGAAAAATCCCCGCCTTGAGCAGCACCGCGCCCATCCTCATTCCTCCCGTTTTTGCATTCCTTTTCATTATACGGGAAAGAAGGCGCGTTGTCCAGCCCCAAAGCGGGGAAAATGGCCGAAAACTGCGGATTACAGCCCCATCACCCGGGCCAGCAGAGGCGCGATGCCCGAGGCCATCCGGAAGAAGCCCAGGTCATTCGGGTGGCAGCCGTCCACCGTGCAGTCGGACGCCAGCGGACCGGAGAAGAGGGCGCTGCCGTCGGCGAATTCCACGCGGCAGCCTGCTTCCCGCGCCCAGAGGTAGGTCTGCATGATGAGATCCCGGCGGCTGCGGTTTTCCTCCGGATTGCCGTTTTGAAAATCCGGACGGCTGACCAGCACCACCGGCAGCGAGGGCTGCGCCTCGAGAATCCGCTGAAGGAAGGGCCGGTGTGTGCGGGCAAGGTGGGCGAGGTCCGGCGCATTGTGGTCGTAGTCGTAGACGAATGCGCTCATCCGCATCCCTGCGATATAGTCCGCCATCTCCGGCTCCCCCTTTGCGTTGCCGGAAAAGCCGAGGTTGTAAATCGGGCAGTCGAGCATCCGGGAAATCATGGCGGGGTAGGTGTTGCCGGGCCGGCTGGCGCAGCCGCCGTGGGTGATGGAGGAACCATAGAAGACAACCGGCTCCGCAATCCGGTAGGGGGCGGGCTTCTGCGGCGCGACTCCCTCCGGGAAGCCCAGCTCCAGCTGGGTGACTCCGTCGTAAAGCGGCAGGTGGAGCAGCGCCTCCTCCTCGCCGTCCGGCAGGGCAATTACGCCCGAAACAGTGACGGGTCCCGTCTTTTCCGGGCGGATTGCGGCGCAGAAGCGGCGGCGCAATCCGGTCCCGCAGTAGACGTCCAGCCCGCACATCCCGCTGCGCGGCATGTGGGACATGTCGTTGCCGAAGCGCAGCGCCATCCGCACGAAAAAGCGCCCGCCGGGAACGCGAAAGCGCACCGTCGCACCCGTTGTATTCCAGACAAGATGGCGCACCCCCTCGGAGGGGATACGGCCGGCCGCCGCGGGATCGATGCGGCAGAAGGTGCCGGGAAACAGTCCGCCGGTCTCGACATCCGGCCACGCATAGAGGGGCCGGCAGCAAAAGCCGTCCTGCGGCTGCGTTTTCTCCCGGAAGTTCGGATCCAGTTCTTCAATTTTCTGTGACATTCTCGTGTCCTCCTTATAGTGAGTTTATGACTCCGCGGGTTCCAGCCCAAAATAGGCGCAGATTGCCCGGTAGTAACTTCCGGCCGCCCGGCGGCAGCCCTCTTCCCCCGCAAAAGCGGCGGTATCTTCCGCGTTGGTCACAAAGCACTGCTCAGCCAGAACGGCCGGGCAGCGCGGATACTGCACCATCGCAAAAGAGGAAAGCCCCGCGAGTTCCGGGTCGGGGGCATCCCGGAGCAGCTTGTTTCCCGCCT
>CALXIG010000058.1 GCA_944388305.1 uncultured Clostridia bacterium | reverse complement strand
AACGGAAAACACCCGCAGGATTTGCAGGCAATACCAGGTCCCGGCGGTAAAGGAACCCGCCGCTCTCTTCGACATGGGGATTCAGACGGCGGGCTGCTTCGGTGTCCCCTGCGGGCGGATAGAGGCGGTCGAACTCTGCGCGCGGCACGGGGTTCACGCGATGTGCGACAAGCCGCTCACCGTCAGCCGCGCTGCCCTGGAGCGGCTGGAAAAAATTCTGGCGGACGGTTCCATTCAGGTGGGAATGATGCTGACTGTCCGGTTCATGCCCTGCATCACCGTGCTCAGACAGCTGCTGGATGAGGGCGTGATCGGGGCGCTGGTCCACGTGGAAATGATGAATCCGCACAAGCTCTCCCCTGCTCGGCGCCCGGCGTGGTATTTCCAGCGGGAGGAGGGAGGAAGCGTCGCGGCGGATCTCCTTACTCACGGCGCGGGTCTGTTCTACTGGCTGACCGGCCGCAGCGGGATCACTGCGATGAACGCCTGCTGCACCAAAAGCATCCTGCCGGAGCAGCCGGACTTCTTTGACCTCGCCACCGCACAGGTCTGTACCGAAAGCGGGATCACCGGCTATCTCCGCGCGGATTGGCTGATGGCGGAAGGGCACTGGAACTGGGGAGATATGCGGATTTTCTGCGTGGGAACCAGGGGCTGTATCGAGGTTCGCGCGACCGGCGATCCGCTGACCCGGGATCCGGTCCTGATCCTCTATTCGCCGGACGGCGAAACAAAAAGCCTGCCGCTTCCGGAGGAGACCGGAAGCGCTACCCGCGATTTTCTCGACCGCATCGAGGGAAGACCGCACTGCATCACTCAGGACGATGTCCTGTTCACCTGCCGGACCTGTGTCGCCTTAGACGAGCAGGCCCGCCTGATTCGGCGCACTTTTTGACGCAAAAACTCCCGCGATTCTGCACCGCGGGAGTTTTCTCTATTTGATTTTCCGGCATTCCAGATAAAACCGCTTGTCGCACGCCTCCCCCATCGAGAAGGTTTTTCGCGGCAGCGCGCCCTCCTGGATGACGGTTTTAAACAGCTTCTCCTTGCCCATCGCGGGAAGCAGGAAGCCGGCCGCCCCCTTTTGCTGCACCAGCTCCCGTACGACCTCTTCTCCATGAATGTAGTCGACGCGGCCCGGCCATCTGTCGAGATAGCTGTCCAGAAAGTCCTGCACGCTGCCCACTGCGAGGGTTCGCTCCGGATGCGGGATGGTTACCGTGCGCTCGCCTCCGCGGCCGACCAGCCGGACTGTCTGCGGAGACTCCTTGCCCTGGCAGGAAGCGGCATACTGCTCGAATTCCGCGAGCAGATCCTCCCCGTCCGGTACAAAGGCAGCGCGGTGAATGGCCTCAAAGCGGAGCGACGGATCGTGGAGGTTGTTCAGTTCTACCAGCGCGTAGCGCGCAGGATGGCGCGCCTGCTCCTCCGGGCTTAGGAATTCCTTGATGTTTTCCCAGCACTGCTTGGCTGCGGCAAGGGAGTGGTTGCCGTCCCCGACCGCGTAGAGAAGGATTGGCGCGTCCGGGACCTGGTACCGCGCCGCAAAGGCCGCCGGATCGGCCAAAGCGGCCAGCGCACCGGCGATTTCCGCGTAGCAGCCGCGGCCGACCCGCCATCCGCTGATATGCCCGCCGCCCATCATCAGCTCAAAATCATAGAGCCTCTGACACTCCGCCTTGCGCGCGGCAAGCGGCTCGATCACCGTTTTTTCCACGTCGTCAATCAGGACGAGGACATGCGGAATCTCCAGCGGCGCATTTTCCCGGATGCGGACCCGGGCCGGAATGCGGGCCAGCACCGTCCCCTCGGTCGCGCGAACCAGAGAAGCCGCGCCTTCGCGGTAGTCATACTCCTCCAGGTCCAGCAGGCCGAGCAGGCCGCGGCGGACCGAACCGTCGTGCAGCGTCCGCTCTACGTAGATCAGGGAGTCCGGATAGCTCTGGAACAGCCCCTTTTGCAGGTAATGCTGCATGGAGGCGTTGATCTGGGCAATTTTCTCGTTGAAATCCACCTTGTCAAGAAACGCCTCCGGAAAGATCAGCTCGCCGGCGGAAGGATTGCCGCCCACCAGCTCTTCCACCTGATGCCAGTACTCAGGCTGGGAGGTGTACTGGTCGCAGGCGACGACGCTCCAGGTCTCAAGCGGGCAGTTTGGCAGAAGGATTTCACCGGGATAAAAACCGACGTTTGACATATCGCTCGTCCTTTCTCAGGAAAGATTGCAGATTCTTCCTTTTATTATACCATTGCTTTCCAAAAAAATCATGTCGAAAGTGAGAATTCTGCAAAAAATACGCAAACTTTCGAATTCGGATTGTGATTTTTAGGAAATTGTGGTAAAATTAAGAGAAAAGGCCCGGCTGATTTGCGCCAGCGAAGGAGCCGAATGATTACAGACGAATCGGAGGAATCGAAAATATGGTGGATCTTTGCATTATCGGGGCTGGGACGGCCGGATTTTCCGCCGCAATTTATGCAGTGCGGGCGGGACTGTCGGTCCGCCTGCTGGAAAACAGTCTGTACGGCGGGCAGATCGTCAACACGCCGGATATCGACAATTACCCCGGCTTGCCGGGGGTATCCGGCGTGGACTTTGCCATGAAGCTCTGGGAGCACGCCGCCCGCTTCGGCGTGGAGCCGGAGTCCTGTGTCCTGACACGCGCGGAGCTGCGCGGCGAGGTCAAAACCCTTTACGCCGGTGAGGAGGCGATCCCCTGCCGCAGCGTCATCAT
>CALXIG010000057.1 GCA_944388305.1 uncultured Clostridia bacterium | reverse complement strand
TTTTCTGCGCGGGTCGACCTCCAGTACCCAGACGGTCACAATGTCGCCGACTTTGACGGCCTCGAGCGGATGCCGGACAAACCGGTCCGAGAGCTGGGAAATGTGGACCAGGCCGTCCTGGTGTACGCCGATGTCGACAAAGGCGCCGAAATCGATGACGTTGCGGACGGTTCCCTTCAGCTCCATGCCGGGCTTCAGGTCCTTCAGTTCCATCACGTCGGTGCGGAGCAGGGGAGGGGGCAGCGCGTCGCGGGGGTCGCGGCCGGGCTTCATCAGCTCCTCGATGATGTCCCGCAGGGTTGGCACACCGGTGCCGAGCTTCTCCGCCAGTGCGGCAAGTCCCAGTTTCTCCGCGCGGACCTTCAGTTCACCGATCGTCCCGGCTTCCACCTCGGCAAGGGTGTAGCCGCACGCGGCGAGCAGGGCTTTGGCGGCCTGATAGGATTCGGGGTGGACACCGGTGCTGTCCAGCACCGAATCGCCGCCGGTGATCCGCAGAAAGCCCGCACACTGCTCAAATGCCTTCGCCCCCAGTTTGGACACCTTTTTGAGCTGGCTGCGGTTGGTAAACCGGCCGTTTTCTTCCCGGTAGGCGACAATGTTGCGGGCGACCGCCGCATTGATGCCGGAAACGCGGGCCAACAGCGGCTGGGAGGCGGTATTCAGGTCGACCCCGACCCCGTTGACGCAGTCCTCGACCACCCCGTCGAGCGCCTCGCCCAATTGTTTTTGGGGCATATCGTGCTGGTATTGTCCGACGCCGATCGCTTTTGGGTCGATTTTGACCAGCTCGGCGAGCGGGTCCTGGAGCCGCCGCGCGATCGAGACGGCCGAGCGGAGGGAGACGTCGAACTGCGGAAATTCCTCGGCTCCCAGCTTGGAGGCGGAGTAGACCGAAGCGCCCGCCTCAGAGACGACCATGTAGGAGACCTTTTCCGGAATCTCGCGGAGCATGTTGGCGATAAACTGCTCGCTCTCGCGGGAGGCGGTGCCGTTGCCGATGGCGATGACGGTGACGCCGTACTTGCGGATGAGGGCAGTCAGCGTTCTGGCCGCTCCTTTCTGGTCGTTGTGGGGCATGGTGGGGTAGACGACGGTGGTGTCGAGCACTTTGCCGGTCCCGTCGACGACGGCGATTTTGCAGCCGGTGCGGAAGGCCGGGTCAAAGCCGAGGGTGACGGCATTTTTGACCGGCGGCTGAAGCAGGAGCTGCCGCAGGTTCTCCGAAAAGACCCGGATTGCGCCGGCGGACGCCTCCTCTGAAAGCTGGCTGCGCACCTCCCGTTCAATTGCGGGAAAAATCAGGCGGGAGAAGCTGTCGGCGCAGGCGGCGGCGACAAGCTGTGCGGCGGGCGTGCCGTTTTTGGAAAACCGTCTTTTTAGAGCGGAGACGGCGGCCTGGTCGTCGATACGGACGGACACCCGCAGCACCCCCTCCCGCTCGCCCCGCTCGATGGCGAGGACGCGATGACCGGCGATCCGCACGACCGGCTCGGAGAAGTCGCAGTAGTTGTCGTAGACGGTGCTCTCCTCCGGTTTGACCGCCTTCGCGGTGAGAACGCCGGTGCGCAGGGTGAAGGTGCGCAGCTCCCTGCGGATGGCGGCGTTGTCGGCGATATCCTCGGCGAGGATGTCGCTCGCGCCCGCAAGCGCCTCTTCGGCAGTGGAGACGCCCCGCTCCTCTGAGACAAAGGCGGCCGCCTGCGCGGCGGGATCGCCCGGTTTCTGGGAGAGAATCCAGGCGGCGAGCGGTTCCAGCCCTTTTTCCCGGGCGATGGATGCGCGGGTTTTCCGCTTGGGGCGGTAGGGAAGATAGATATCCTCCAGTTCGGCGAGGGTCCTGGCGCTCTGGAGAGCGGTTTCCACTTCGGGGGTGAGCTTCTGCTGCCCTTCGATGGAGGCGCGGATCTCGCCGCGCCGTTTTTCCAGGCCGCGCAGGTATTCCAGGCGCTCCTGGAGCCGGCGCAGCACCTGGTCATCCAGCGACCCGGTCGCTTCCTTGCGGTAGCGGGCGATGAAGGGAATGGTGTTGCCCTCGTCCATCAGCTGGACTGCGCTGGTCACCTGGGAGAGGGGAAGCTGAAGCTCTGCGGCGAGCTGTTCAAGAATGTTGATGAGAATCAATCCTTTCCGGGCAGAAAAACGGCGGGATAAGCAGATCTTACCCCGCCATTTTTGGCATGATTTAGTAGTCGAGATCCGGCTCTTCGCCGTTTAAGAGTTTTTCGAGGTTCTGCTCCAGCCGGGTAATATAGGCCATGCGGGAGGTAAAGCTGATATCACCGTTATAGCCGAGTGCGACCCGCCGGTCGGAAATCTGGTAGAACTCGATCGTGTCGGTGCGGTCCGGGTCATCGTGATAGTGGTAGGTAATGCTCGCGATCAGATCGCCGGTTTCGCCGTCAAGGTTCAGCTCCTCAGCGGGTGCCAGCAGGAAGAACTGATACATCTTCCGGTAGTTGTCCAGACTCAGCTCCTGATCCTCATAGATTACACGGCCCAGAGAGGGCTCTTCCGGCTCTTCGCCCTCCTCGGGTTCTTCCGGCTCGGCGAGCTCCATCTCAAAGACGTAGGTTTCACCATTGAGCATGAGGTCCACCTGGGAGACGTCGTCGATGAAGGGCAGGTAGAGGATGGAGGAGAACATCTTGGAGATGTCGATGCTGATCCAGGGCAGATTGCTTTCCGAAACCAGGAAGACGACGTCCTTGCCGTCGGTCATGACATAGCGGCTGCCGTTTCCGTCCGAGGCGCCGATGTCAAGGTGGAAGCTTTCGCCATCGCGGTTGAAGTCGACGGTGGCATAGGGGGCGTCAAATCCATATTCGGTGCGCATCGCCTCGTCGGGGTGGATAGCCGCGACGCTGTCGGCAGACAGGCCGTTGACCGCATTGCGGATCGTTTCAGTGTTTTCGTAGTGGAGGTCTGCTTTGACCGGGCTGGTGATCTGCCAGGTGGAGCCGGACATGCCGTAGCTCGCGAGCTCATCGTTGTACTCACCCATCTCAAAGGAGAAGGGGGTATCGCCGATGACGTCGGTGAGCGCACCGCCGACTACCGTCATGGAGCGGATCTCCGGCGCAGTCGCTTCGGAATCCTCCGGCGCGGTCCAGGTTTCAATGACGGTGGTGTCGACAAAATCGGTGAGAACCAGCTCGCCGAAGGGGGCGACCGAAGAACTCAGCGCGTAGACGTTGGGATCGTCGTTGACCATCGCGTAGCAGCCGGTCCCAGTCGGCAGCGTGTCGCCGTAATAGAGGACATTTTTGCTGCCATCGTCATACTGGATGGTGATGGTGGCGCTGGGGTCATCGACGCCGTACTTGGTGAGGTCGGAGGGATTTTCCTCTACAAGCTGGCTCGCGTAGAGGGAATCCAGCGAGTCGAAGACGTCGGAAGCCTGGTCATTCTGATCAACGTCTTCCAGTCCATCGACCGAGTAGAGCGGATCCTCGTCCTCTCCCTGCTGTTCCTGATGCAGGGCCAGGGTGCCGGATTCGTTTTCGATGGTGATATCAGTCAATTCCTCCGGTTCCCGGGTAAAG
>CALXIG010000056.1 GCA_944388305.1 uncultured Clostridia bacterium | reverse complement strand
TCTCCTTCAGGTTGGAACAGATGCCGTAATAGGTGGGATTGTTGACCAGGATGGCTTTGGCGTCCGGATTTTGGCGGATGGCCTCCTCGACGTCGGCCACCCTCATTCCGAGCGGGATGCCCAACCGTTCGTCGCAGTCGGGGTTGACGTAGACCGGAATCGCGCCGCACAGGACCAGCGCACCCATGACGCTGCGGTGGACATTGCGGGGGAGGATGATCTTCTCACCCGCCTTGACAACCGAGAGCACCATGCTCTGGACGGCGGAGGTGGTTCCGCCGACCATTAAAAAAGCGTGGGCCGCGCCGAATGCCTCGGCTGCCAGCTCCTCCGCTTCCCGGATCACCGAAATGGGGTGGCAGAGATTGTCGAGCGGCTTCATGGAGTTGACGTCCATGCTCACGCACTTCTGCCCCAAGAGCTCGACCAGCTCCGGATTGCCGCGCCCGCGCTTATGGCCGGGCACGTCAAAGGGCACCACCCGCTTTTTCTGAAATTCCTCCAGCGCCTCATAAATGGGGGCGCGCTTTTGATCTTTTCCCATTTAGTAAATATTCCTCCCGCTGAAAATTTCGATCATCTCGCTGCGCAGGCTGTTCATGATGGAAAGCCGGGTGCTGGGCGGCAGTTCATAGACATCCGTCTTGAAGAGGTAGTTTTGCAGGTCGATTTCCTTAATCATCATGTTGGTGTGAAAGAGGTTGGCGCTGTAGACATTGATATCGACTGCGTCGTAGCGTTGCAGGGTCTCGGCCGCGATATAGTCCTGAATGGAGGTCATCTTGTGGTCCATAAAGAGCTTTTTGCCGGTGACATCCCGGGTAAAGCCCCGGACCCGGTAGTCCATTGTGATGATATCCGAGTCAAAGGAACCGATCAGATAATCGAGGGTGGAGAGGGGGGTGATCTCCCCGCAGGTCGCCACATCAATGTCTACCCGGAAGGTCGCAAGACAGGTCTCCGGGTGGTATTCGGGATAGGTATGGACAGTGACATGGCTCTTGTCCAGATGGGCGAGCTGTGTCTCGCCGCCGACCGGGATCATCGACCCCTCCGCGATGAGAATGGTGACCGAGGCGCCCTGCGGATCGTAATCCTGCCGGGAGACGTTCAGCACCTTTGCCCCGATCATGTTGGTCAGGGTGGTCAGAATATTGGTAAGCCGTTCGGAATTGTACTGCTCGTCGATATAGGCGATGTAATCCCGCTGCTCCCGCGGCGTTTTTGCGTAGCAGACATCGTAGATATTGAAGCTCAGGGATTTCGTCAGATTGTTGAATCCATACAGTCTCAGCTTATCCATCATGTACCTCCCATGCCGGTTTTTGCAGCAAAACAAAAAACGCAGGCGACGCGCAGAAGCATCACTTGCGTTTGTCAACACTTTTTCCGGAAGGGCGGAAACCGGCCCGCCTTACCCCTCAGGTCATCGCATACAGATTGTATCTCAGAGCCTTACAGCAAATAATCTTCCTTTTGCCACTCTTATTGACCGTTTCACAAGTTGATGTGCCTTCTGCACACTGGTTATAAAGTAACCAACTTATAAAATTTGAGCTTTTAACTCAATCAATGTCGGCAGTTGACCCGGCTGTCCGTATGGCCTTAACCTGCCGCGATCGGGCGCGGAATCCAGGTGGTCGCAGAATATTTGCATGGAAGAGAGAACGAATCCATATCCATGTACTTTAATGATAACAGAAGCGCTCCGGATTGTCAAGACATTTTTCGCCGGATTTTGCCCGCGCGGCGGCGGGAAGGGGAGAAGCGACCGCGATTTTCCGCTCCGTGCGGCAGCGGCGGACAATTCTGAAAAATAGTGCTAAAATCATAAAGATTTTCCTTTTTTTATCGTGCAAAAACCTTTATAATGGACGTAAAGCCAGCCCCGGAAGGACCGTTCCCGTCCTCCGGCGGCAACAAATTTTACGCAGGCCGCAGCAGGCTGGAAAAGGAGGATTCTGCATGATCCAGCTGACACAGGATTTTACCCGATTTGACTTTCTCCCGGTGCAAACCGCCTGGCAGCGCCGCATCCGCGCCGAGCTGCGGTTTGCGCAGGTGCTTTCAGACGCTGCGGGCGGGGCGCATGAGCCGCGGATTGCCGCTGCCCTCGCCATCCTGCGGGAAGCGCTCGCCGCCGGCGGCGTCATCCCCAACCAGACCGCCGAAGCTGCCGAGCGGGAGCTTCTCCCCCTCGCGAAGGAGGCCAAAAGCTACGAATTTCTCTGTGCGGCCCACGCGCATATCGACATGAACTGGATGTGGGGCTTTGACGAGACGGTCAACGCCGTTCTCGACACTTTCCGCACCATGCTCCGGATCATGGAGGAGTACCCCGCCTTCACCTTCTCTCAGTCCCAGGCTTCGGTCTACCGCATCCTCGAGCGGTTTGCACCGGAGATGCTCGACGAGGTGCGCGCCCGGGTCGCTGAGGGACGCTGGGAACTGACCGCCTCGGCCTGGGTCGAGACCGACAAGAACATGCCGAGCGGCGAGAGCCTCTCCCGCCACATCCTCTACGCCAAAAATTACCTGGCGCGGCTTTTTTCCGTCGACCCGGACAGCCTTCAGGTCGATTTTAATCCCGACACCTTCGGCCACAGCGCAAACGTCCCCGAGATCGCCGCAAACGGCGGCATCCGCTACTACTACCATTGCCGCGGCCGAGTGGGGGAACAGATTCTCAACCGTTGGCGCGCCTCTTCCGGCGCCGAGCTCATCCTCTACACCGAACCGTTCTGGTATAACGGAGAGATCGATACGGCACTCGCCGAGCACGCGGTCGAACTCGCCCGCATCACCGGCTCCAAGACCCTTCTGAAGGTCTACGGCGTCGGCGACCACGGCGGCGGACCGACCCGCCGGGACCTCGACACCCTCATCGAGATGGACAGCTGGCCGGTCTACCCGAAGTTCACCTTCTCGACTTTCCGCAACTATTTCCGCACCGTTGAGGCGCGGCGGGAGACACTGCCGGCCGTCGAAGGGGAGATCAATTTCCTCTGTGACGGCTGCTACACCACCCAGACCCGCATCAAGGCCGGCAACCGCCGTTCCGAGCGGCTGCTCCATGACGCCGAGCTGTTCGACGCGGCCGCCGTCCTTAAAACCGGCGCGCAGCCCCGGCCGGAGCTCTTCGCCGGGGCCTGGGAGAAGGTGCTCTTCAATCACTTCCACGACATCATCCCCGGCTCGGGCGTCACCGAGACGCGGGAATACGCCTCCGCCCTCTACCAGGAGGCCGCCGCGGCCGCCGACGCCCGCCGCAAGGCTGCGTTTTACCGGCTGACCGGGGAGATGGACACCAGCGCCCTGCTCGAGCCGCAGGACACCGCCTTTTCCCGCGGAGAGGGCGCCGGCGCGGGCTTCGGAAGCGCCGGGCTTGCCGGCTGCGGCCACAGCGCCGGGAAGACCCGCCTCTTCCACCTCTTCAACCCCAACCCCTGGGACCGGGAAGAGGTGGCGGAATTCACCGTCTGGGACTATGAAGGGGACGAGGGCAGGCTCGCTGTCCGCACCGCTGCCGGCGAATGGCTGGACACCCAGCTTTTGGAGCAGGGGGAGTACTGGGGCCACCATTTTGCCCGCATCCTCGCAGAAGTCCGAGTCCCCGCCTCCGGCTGGAGCGCCGTCCTGGCGGGGGAGAAGCCCATCGAGAAGGGCTGTACCTTTGTAAACGACATGCGGGTGCAGGCGCCCGAGACCTTTGTCCTCGAAAACGCGAAAATCCGGGCGGAATTCAACCCCGCCACCGCCTCGCTCTGCTCCCTCATAAACAGGGAGACCGGCCGCGAGCTGATCCCTGCCGGCAGGGAAGCCCGCTTCGAGCTGGCGGCGGAGGCCGTCTGGAAGGAGGTCACCGGCTGGGGCGGCGGCATGAGCGCCTGGTTCACCGGGCGGCAGAAGCAGGTCCTGCCCATCACCTGCGCTGAGCTGCGGCGGCTCCCGTCGGACAGCGTGCGGCAGCGTCTCGAGTTCCGGGCGGAATTCGGGGCGGCGTCCGCCCTGCGGGCCGAGATCTTCCTCGACCGGGACAGCGCGGCCCTTCAGTACGATCTCAGCTGCGACTGGCGGGAGTTCGGCGGAGACCGGGAGGGGATCCCCTGCCTGCAATTCACTCTGCCCGCGGCCTGCGCAGGGGAGAAATTCCTCTACGACGTCCCCTTCGGCTTTGTCCGCCGGGAGGGGCGGGAGATGGACCTTCCCGCCAACCGCTTCGTGATGGCGGAGGATGAAACCGACGCCCTCCTCCTCACCGCACAGGGCAAGTACGGATACCGCACCGCTGGCGGCCGGATGGCTGTCGCCCTCATCCGCGGGGCCTACAACCCCGATCCCACCCCTGAGACCGGAACCCACCGCATCCGCTTCGCCATCATCCCACAGAAGGCCGGGCTGCCCGACAGCGCCCGCGCCCGGGCGGTGGACGATTACGAGCACCCCTTCTTCGCCGTCACCGGCAGCGCCCACGGCGGCAGCCTCCCGAGCGAGGCGGGCTTTGTGAGGCTCCTTGTGGGCAGTGTCCTGCTCTCGGCGGTCAAGGTGTCGGAGGACGGGAAAGCCGTCATCGTCCGGATCTATGAGGCGGACGGCAAGGCGGGCGGCTTCTCGATCGACTGCGGCTTTGTCCCAGGCACGGCTGCTTTCGCCGACCAGCTCGAACGTCCGGTTTCCGGGGAGGTCTCTCTCGACGGCAGCGTTCTGACCGGCGAAATCGGGCCGCACCAGGTGAAGATTCTGCGGCTCGAGCGGTGAACCGGGTGCTGTCCGGCGTAATTCTGGCGGAAAAAGGCCGCCCCGCCGCCTTTCTGCGCGGAATTTTCGATGCGCTGGAGGGGCTTCAGCGGGAGTGGAACTGGCTGATTACCGACTGGGAGTGTTTTCCGCAGACGGACCGCTTCCGGCGACTTCTCACGGGGGAAGCCTGCTGGCTGTCCGGCGGGGAACTGGACGCGCTCGTTCAGGAGGAGGACGTCCAGTGGATCTGGGGTGTGTTCTCAGCCTTTCGGCCCGGCGTGAAGCGGGAGGAGGCGCTGCGTTTCCTCCCGCGGGTGCGGGACAATGCCCCGTTCTGGTCAGCGCCGCCCGTCATCCAGCATCCGCTGGCCGAGATAGAGCTCATCGCCTGCGACAGCTCAGCGGTGCTCCTTCTGAGCCGCGGGGAGGAGCCGGTCCGCCGCTTTCTCCGCGCCTTTCCCGCTGCGCGCCCGCTTGCACCCGGGGAGGAGATCGCGCGGTAAATCTGTAAGAAAGAAGGAATGCAGCATGGCCTATCAGGAGGCGATGGACGCACTCAATTTGAAGATGCCAGGAAAAATTCCCCGCACCGAGTATTCCGCCAGCAGCTATTGGAGTCTCATCCGCGCTGTCACCGGCCTTCCGGTTCGGGAGGAGAGCGGGGAGGAGGAAAAGCGGCGCGCCGCCACGGCGTTTGAAAAGGCGTGGGACTTCGGTTTTACCTGGTCCATTCTGACCCACAATCAGGAACTCGAGGCCTGCCGCACCAGCATGGGACACGCGGCCTACGCCGAAGGCGGCGGAGACCTCGACCGCCGGGTAAGCACCCCCTTCACCGATGTGGAACAGGTCCTCTCCTTCGACCCCTGGCAGGTCTACGGCGGGAAAGACCGCGTGGAGCTGACCCGCCGCTATAACGCGCACTACGATATGCAGTGCCGCCTCCACCCGGACCAGGTCAATATGACCGGCATCTACATCACTATGATTTCCGGCTTGCTGGAAATTTTCGGCTGGAACTGGCTGCTCGAGGGGCTGGGGGAGGACCCCGACCGCTTTGGAGAAGTGGCCGGACGGTACGCGGACTGGATCGCGCAGTATTTTGAGGCGCTCGCCGCCAGCAGAGCGCCGGTTGTCATGATTCACGACGACATTGTCTGGACTTCCGGACCGTTCGCAAACCCCGCCTGGTACCGCAGGTACGTGTTTCCCCAGTACGAACGGCTGTTTGAGCCGCTGCACAGGGCGGGCAAAAAGCTCCTGTTCACCTCGGATGGCTGCTACAACGCCTTTATCGACGACATCGCCGCCTGCGGGGTGAGCGGATTTGTCCTCGAGCCAACGACCGATATGGCGTATATTGCCCGGAAATACGGAAAGACCCACGCCTTTGTGGGCAACGCCGACTGCCGCATCCTCACTTTCGGTTCCAGGGAGGATATCCGGCGGGAGGTGGACCGCTGCGTGAACATCGGGTGGGAATGCCCCGGATTCTTCATGGCGGTCGGCAATCACATTCCCTCCAACGTCCCGGTGGAAAACGCCCTGTACTACAACCAGTGCTTCGAGGAGCGGGCATTCCGCTTCTGAACCGCCAAAGACACAACATTTTACCAAACCGGCCGGACCTCCGGCCGCATTTGCAAGATTGAGGTGATCCGAATGTCCATTCACTTTTCCCCGGACCGTTGGGAGCGGGTCCGGCAGAGCTTCGCAGGCTGGTGGGACGGCTCCCTTTCCCGCCCGATTGTCAAAACGGCGGTGCGCTGCTTTGATCCGGGGCGTCCGGCGCCGGCAGCTCCCTTTCCGGGGCAGGACAACTGCCATGACTTTTCCATCCCCGCCGCGGCGGTGATCGACGCGATTGACTACGAGCTTTCCCAGTTTGAATTTTTGGGCGACGCCTTCCCGATGGTGAATTTTGCCTATTTCGGTCCCGGTGTCCTCGCCGCCTTCTGCGGCGCAAAACTCGACAACTCCAGCGGGCGGGTCTGGTTTTTCCCGCCGGACGACCGTCCGATCGATCAGATTCACATCCATTACGACCCGGAAAATAAATGGGTGCGGCGGGTGAAGGACCTCTACCGCGCCGGAAGCGAGCGCTGGGAGGGGCAGGTGCTGCTCGGGATGCCCGATCTGGGCGGCGTGATGGACGTGGTCGCGAGCTTCCGCGAAAGCGAGCAGCTTCTGTATGACCTTTATGACGCGCCGGAGGAGGTGCTGCGTCTCTGCCGGGAGGCGCACACCGCCTGGATGGAGGCCTACCGCGATCTGCGCGCGGTGGTTGACGGCGTGAACCCGGGTTACAGCGACTGGTCCGGCATCTACAGCGCGGCGCCGTCCTACATCCTTCAATGCGACTTCTGCTACATGCTCGGCAACCCGATGTTCCGGGAATTTGTCCTGCCCGATCTGGTGCAGGGCTGCCGGGAGCTGGACCACACCGTCTATCATCTGGATGGGATCGGCGAGCTGAAACACCTGGATGACATCCTCGCCATTCCGGAGCTGAACGCGGTGCAGTGGGTGTACGGCGACGGTCAGCCGACCGCTCCGCACTGGCTGGACGTCTACGAAAAAATCGCGGCGGCGGGCAAATCCCTGTATGTTTACTGTAGCCGCGCGGATTTTGAGATCCTCTACCGCGAAATCCCGGATGGGCGGTTCTACATCGACCTGGGCGCGGACTCTGTGGAAGAGGCGCGGGCGATGCTGCGCTCTTTCGGCGTGCCGGAATAATTCCCTGCGGGGCGGTTGTCAGCCGCCCCTTTTTGTATGCGAAAAGGCGGCAGAGTTTGTGCTCTGCCGCCTCGTATGGGGGAAAGGTTACCATTTCAGTTCGCCGTCGCCGGCCATCAGCGCGGTCATCTCCTCAATCCGTTCCAGCGGGAAGGGCGGGGAGGCCACCGGCCGCATGGCGACCGACATGAGCTTTATCGGGTTGTCATCCGCCGCGACGCGGTTTGAGGACAGCGCGCCGCATCTGCGGCAGCGGTGGATGATCGCCCATTCGCCGTTTTTGCGCACCCAGACCGCGACCGGCTCCATAATGCCGCCGCAGTCCGCCGCGCGATCGCCCGGCTCGATGTCCACATGCAGGCTGCACAGGCAGTTGGGGCAGTGGTTGCGGTGCCCGCTCCCGGCGCCTTCCGGCACGACCGGCCTGCCGCACACCTTGCAGGTGAAGGTGTCGCTGCACGGGTGGTTTTTGTAATAACCTTTTTCATACTGTTTTCTTTTGTTTTCTCTGTTCACGAATGTTCCTCCTGGAGATCTATTTTCTGAAAAATAGTCCTGTGGGAGGCTCGTCAGAAAGCAATCTGTACGCAGACCTCCCGGTCAGCAGACAATCGCACCTGCACCAAATTTCCTCATCTAAAAATCACCCTTTCCTGAATACACGCCCCGTCTGCGGAACGCGGGATCACAAACTGCCTCTGTCCGGAGGGCCCTTTCCGGCATACTGCACACCGATCCGTGCTAATTATAACATAAATTTTTCCGCAATACAAGAGGTTGTGTGAAAAATTACAAAAATATGTGCGGGACGGGGAACTTTTCCGCCCTGTACGGCCGCGTCGTCACCGGCCGCCCGGGTACCGGGCCCGCGGAATTTGTACTGCGGGGAACCCGGATTAGAGGCGCGCAGCTGCCGCAAGCTTGCTGCGGAATTGCGCGCCAACCGAAGTCCGGCGTGGGGAAAGCAGCCGCGTCGACTTGTCCTGCCCGGTCACGGGCCTAGTCGAT
>CALXIG010000055.1 GCA_944388305.1 uncultured Clostridia bacterium | reverse complement strand
TTCTCATCACTGCGCTGCATAAACTTGCTCAGCATATCCTCAAAGCTTTTGCCGCCTTCCTGCTGCTGGCCACGCGGAGAGAAGGAAGCGCTGCCATCGGCGTGCCGCGGGGGCCGCCGGTCGCCGCTGTTTCCGGTGCGGGGGCGCTGAGGCCGGGATTGCTGGGTGTGAGGAGGAGGATCGACCGCCCGCTTTATGGAAAGGCTCACTTTGCCTTCGTCGCCAATGTTGAGAACGCGGACCTTGACCGTCTGACCGACCGAGACAAAATCGGTAATTTCCTTGACGAAGGTAGGCGCCACCTCCGAAATATGGACCATACCGGTCTGGTTATCGCCGAGGTCCACGAAAGCGCCGAATTTCGTGATGCCGGTCACTTTCCCTTCATATATTTTTCCTACTTCGAGCTGCATAAGTGTCTGATAATCCTCCTTAAAATGCCGCACCGTCTCCGGTGCAAGTTCACTGATTTCCGGAAGCGTCGTAAAAAATATGTTCCTCCGGAAAGACCAACCCCAATTTTGACCGCGCTATTTTCACAATATAATCGAAGTCCGATCCCTGTTCGATCATACTGTCCAGCTCCTGATTCGCAATCGACTGTTCCTGACACTGCTCTTCAAGCGCGCTAAGCTGCCGGCGGCGGGAAGAAATGTCGGCCTGCAAAATAAACAAAGAAACCACCACATAGCCAATCATTGCGATGATCGCGACATTGACAATCCGGTTAAACCTGCTCTTTTTCGTTTTCATTTGATCCCGCCGCCATCCTTTCCAGCCCTCGCCTGCTTATTGTGTTTATTATACAACATTTCACGGGGCAGTTGCAAGGAAAAGTTGTGCGAAAATCTCTGTTTTTTCAAATTTTGTAGTCTATGTGAAATACAAAAGAATATTTTGTTTAAAACCGACAAGATCACACGAAACGGCGGCAGGAGAATCCACTGCCAAACCGCGCGGGCAATTCCGCGCAGGAGGCGCAGAAGCATCGCAAACAGGCGGACCACCAGCTCTCCGACCGTAAAATGATAGAGGAGAAAACCGAGCCCCTCCCCCACCAGAACAAAGGCGCGCAGCCATCCGTGGCAGCTTGTCAGGCAAAACCAGAAGGTTGCGCAGGCGGCGGCAAGCGCAAACAGAAGATCTTCTCCGAATACCAGCACCGCGTTCCCGCCGGTCACCATGCGGAACATCCGAAAAAAATCGTACAAAACGCCCAGTCCCGCGCCGAGCAGGCAGGCATAGACAAACACCATTGTTTCCGGCGCAACCCGCATACAGTCCCTCCTTATCGAAAGAGGCGGGAAAGGAAGCCGAATCGCCCTTTCTCCTCCTCGGAATAGGAGACCGCGACGAAGTCACCTTCCATTGAAAGCTCGCCGGTGTCCACATTCAGCGCATTGACATGGAGGCTGCGCCCCTGAATAACGAGGCGCCCCATGTTGGTGTATAAAATCACCGTCTGTTCGTCGAAGCAGTCGACATCCTGCACCCCGGAAACGAGGAGCCGTCTCCGGTCCTCCAGGATCAGGCTGTGCGGTATTCTGAGCGATTTGCCCTCTGGCATTTTCAAAACACCCTTTCTTTGAATCTCGCTTCAGTCTATGCGGGAAAGAAAGGGGTTAGAACAGGCGTCTGTCATTCCAGCAGCTCGTAGAGCTCCGGCGCGTTTTCCTTGCGGGTCACTTCAGCAACTGCAAGCACCCGGGCTTTGAGAGGGTGCGCGCCGATCTGGACCTCGATGATATCGCCGGTTTTGACATCGTAAGATGCCCGGGCGGGCGTTCCGTTGACCAGAACCCGGCCCGCGTCGCAGGCTTCGTTCGCAATCGTGCGCCGCTTTATCAGGCGGCTGACCTTCAAATACTTATCCAAACGCATGTAATTCCTCCAAAATGAAAAGGGCTCCCCGCCGGACAGATCCGGCTGAGAAGGCCCATACAGCAGCATTTCCGCTTATTTGGCAATGGCATCCTTGAGCGCCTTGCCAGCTTTAAACGCCGGCACTCTGGTCGCTTCGATCTGGATGGTTTCGCCGGTGGCGGGGTTTTTCCCCTCTCTGGCCGCGCGCTCACGGACCTCAAAGGTGCCAAATCCAACCAGCTGGACCTTCTCTCCGCTGGTCAATGCGTCAGTAATCCCTTCAAGGACAGCGGAGACCGCCTTTTCGGCGTCCTTTTTGGAAAGCTCCGCTTTCTCGGCAACGGCGTTGATCAGTTCAGTTTTTGTCATTGTATTGACCTCCATTTTTTCGATTCACAGACTATTGTCCGGAATTCACATTTTTCTTGGCCTGCTTCCACAGGCTGTCCAGTGTCTCAGGACTGGCTTCCTGCATCGAAATTCCCTGCTCGCCGGCCAGCATCTCTGCCTGTTCGAACCGGTCGATGAATTTTTCGCAGGAGCGGGACAGGGCGTACTCGCTGTCCACCCCCAGATGGCGGGCAACATTGACCGCCGAAAAAAGCAGGTCTCCCAGTTCTTCCTCCATGTGGGCGCTGTCCTGCCCGGCCATCGCCGCTTCCAGCTCCCGGACCTCGCTTTGCAGGTCCTTCCAGGCGCCCGCGGCGTCGGCGTAACCCATGCCGGCCTTGGCAGCCCTTCCGGAGACCTTCTGCGCCCGCATCAGGGCCGGATAGACGGCGGGAACGGCGCGCAGCCGTTCGGTCTGCGTTTTGGTTCCCTTGACCCGATTTTTGATGGCTTCCCAGTTGGTCAGCACTTCCTCGGTATTCTGCACCGTAACGTCCGCAAAAATGTGCGGATGGCGAATAATCAGCTTATGGCAAATGTCGTGAACGACGTCACCGAAGTTGAAGGAACCGGCCTCCTCCTCCATGCGGGCATGAAAGACCACCTGAAGCAGGACATCGCCCAGCTCCTCGCGCAGCAGGACCATATCCTTTCTGTCGATCGCCTCGACCGCCTCATAGGTCTCCTCGATCAGGTTGCCGCGGATGCTCTCATGCGTCTGCTCCCGATCCCAGGGGCAGCCATTTTCCCCGCGGAGAATCTCCATGATGCGGAGCAGATCCTCCATCGTGTAACGCTCTTTTCTTTCAAATTCCAGAAGTATCCCCCATTTACAAAATACCGTGTTAATGATATTTTACCCTAAGAGATGATATTTTGCAAGTAGTTTTGCAAATTTTTCTCCCTTGGGCAGCATTAAGACATCGTCTTTCGAAATTCCGCGCAGCAGAAGGATCGCCGCGAGATAGACGGCAGCACCGCACCCGATGGAAAAGAGGGTGCTCAGCCCCCCCTGCCCCAGGATACCGCTCAACACCCAGCGGTGGAGCGAATAGGCGGTCAGGGCGCAGAGAATGCTGGCGAGCAGCGTCTTATAGGTCAGCCGGATAAAATGGACCCGGTAACCGGTGATTTTGCGCAGCGAAAGCAGGCTCAGAATGAGGATGGTCGCGTAGCAGGAGACAGTTCCGGCTGCCGCACCCTGCACGTTGATTTCCGGGATGCCGATTGTCACCCAGTTTACCGCAAATTTCAAAATTGCGCCGACAAGCATGAACTTGGGCGGCAGGTCCGCCCGGCCAAGCCCCTGCAGGACCGCAAACAGCGGCGAGGAAAGGCCGAGGAAGATCAGGGAAATCCCCTGAAGACTTAAAACCGGCGCTGCGATGGCCACTTCGGCCACACGAGCCGGATAAAGCAGGCTGAGAATCGGCTGCGACATGGCCAGAATGCCCAGGCTCGCCGGCATGGCGATGAGGCAGGTCATCCGGACCACCGACTGGATATTGACCCAGGTGCCGCGGCGGTCATGAGAGGTCCAGGCCGCTGTGATGTTGGGCAGCGCGCTCTTTCCAAAAATAGCCGTAAAGGACGGCACCAGGTTGAAAATCGACAGCGCATACCCCGCATAGGAGCCATAGATAAAATTCGCGGCTCCCCCTTCCACCGCCAGCTGGTCTGCCGGAACCAGGCCGCCGAACAGCACGAGCATCTGGTCGGGGTGCGAGGTAAAGGCGTCATTGAGGCGGTTGATGATCGTAAAGGTGTCGATCAGCTGGGCGACATTGAGGACAATGGAGCTCAGCGAGATGGGAATCGCAATTTTAAGCAGGCGGATCAACAGCACCCTCGTCCGGATCGGGCGGGGCGAATAACGCAGATCCTCGGGTGTGATGCCGTCGGACCGCCTGCGGTCCAGCAGGATGAGGTAAAAGGTACCCACAAAGGTGGAAATGGTGACACCCAGAATTGCCGCGGCTGCGGCCAGCGGCATCGCGTAGTGCCGCATTTCCGCCTCGCTGACAGCGGCGTGGCCGAAGACTGTGCCGGACGTTTCAAACTGATGGCGCGCGAGCAGCAGAACGCCGCCCGACAGCGCAAGGCCGAACACCAGCTTGGCAAAGACCTCAATGATCTGAGAGACGGCAGTCGGCTTCATATCCCGCAGGCCCTCGTAGTAGCCGCGGTAGGCGGAAGTCATGCAGCCGAAGAGGATGGCGGGAGAAATTGCCAGGACACTCCACAGCGCGCCCTGATTGTCCGAGGCAAGCCGGACATACAGCGGGCTGAATGCCGCCATCAGTACAAATCCGGCAATCCCCATGACCAGAAAGAGCCGGACAGACAGGGAGTGGAGCCGGCGGATGTCCTGATACCGCTCCCGAACCGACTGTTCCGCGACCATTTTGGCAACGGCGGCCGGCAATCCCGCGGTGGAAAAGGCGAAAATCATGCTGAAGATACTGTAGGCCACGGAATAATAGCCCATTCCTTCCCCATCCAGGATACTTCCCAGCGGGATTTTAAAGACCGCGCCGACCAGCTTGACAATGATAATGGCCGCGCCCAGGATCGATGCTCCCTGCAACAGGTTCTGACTCTTACGGCTCTGCAAACACAACACTCCCATGCTCTAACAAAGGTTTTCTCAGAACCGGAACATTATTCGGCCTTGTTCTCCTCGTCCGTTTCCTTCTCACAGCAGCATTCGCCGTCCTTTTCGCCGCAGCAGCAGGACGCGGACTCCTCGTGCTGCTCCTCCGCGGCGGCAGGCGCCTCTTCCACTTTGGGCGCAAATTTGTTGCCGCACTTGTTGCAGTAGCAGGCGTCCTTGTCGTTGACGGCGCCGCAGGCGGGACAGACCACCGCATTCTTAAATTCGGCAAGCCGGCTTTCAAGCTGCTCGAGCGCCTCGCGGACGTGGTCGATTTCACCGATGATGGAATCCATCAGATCCTTGTTGTCGAAGTCGGATTTGACCATCGTGTAGACCGCGTTTCCGAGCTTCTCATAGAGGCCCTTCAGCTCGTTGGAGAGCTGAAGGCTCTGGTATTTGAGCCTGGAATATTCGACAGCCTTGTCGGTCGCTTTTCCGGCCTTGTCGGCCAGGCTTTTGGCGGATGCAATCAGATCGTCAATGACACGGTTCATAAATGATTCCTCCTTAACAGTCAGGGTATTCCCTGCGATTTCAAATCCATTATATCCCTTTTTTCCCGGTTATTCAAGGCAAAATGAGAAATTCCCGCAAAAGGGAGTCCTTTGGCACACATTTTGTGGAAAATGCCGGAAACCGCGCGAGGTGCCGCTGCATTTTTTCGATCATTTCCCGATGATCGGACGTGGCCCAGACGGCTCCCGCAGTCATATCGAGAAATGGCTCCCGATAAACAAAGGGCTCATAAAGGTGGACCGAGTCCAGCCAGTAATCCGCCTCCAGGCGGAAAGGGCGGATGTACTGGTCCTCCCCCCGCACCACATTTTTCCACATGGCCATTGTTTCGGCCGGGCCGCAGGCGCGGAAATTCCGGTCCCGGATAATCCGGCGGACCAGGCGGAGTTCCCGCGTGCTGAACAGCCGCTCTTCCCCATCAAAAAATTCCGTTTTAATGGAGATGTAGACCTTTACGGCATTTTTGCAGAAATGCCGGTCGCGGATGAGGGGATTGAGGGCGTGCAGGCCCTCGATGATGACGGCAGTGTGTTCATCCAGCGCACAGGGGCGCACCCGGCTGCTGCGGCGGCCGTCAGTAAAATCAAAAATTGGAAAGTCGCAGGTCCCGTAGGCAAAGAGCTGTCCGAAGCAGGCGTCGAGCAGGTCGAGGT
>CALXIG010000054.1 GCA_944388305.1 uncultured Clostridia bacterium | reverse complement strand
GCTCGCTGGTGCCGATGAGGTAGAGGTCCTCGCCCTCGATCTTGTACATCATGGCGTCCATCTCGTCAAAGCTCATGACGCCGGTGACGACGTTGCTGCGGATCATGAAGGGCGGGACGCAGTAGGTGAAACCGCGGTCGATCATGAAGTCGCGGGCGTAGGAGATGACGGCCGAATGCAGCCGGGCGATATCTCCCATTAAATAGTAGAAGCCGTTGCCGGCGACCCTGCGGGCGCTGTCGAGGTCGATGCCGTTGAAGCGCTCCATGATGTCGGTGTGGTAGGGGATCTCAAAATCCGGGACAACCGGCTCGCCGTACTTCTGGACCTCGACGTTTTCGCTGTCGTCTCTGCCGATCGGGACGCTCGGGTCGATGATATTGGGGATGACCATCATGATTTTGGTGACCTTCTCCTGGAGCTCGCCTTCGAGCTTTTCGAGTTCAGCCAGCCGGTCGGCCTGCTCGGCGACCTTCTTCTTCATCTCCTCGGCCTCTTCCTTTTTGCCCTGAGCCATCAGGCCGCCGATGCTTTTGGAGATTTTGTTGCGGGAAGCGCGCAGCTCGCCCGCCTCCTGCTGGGCCGCGCGGCTCTGGCGGTCGAGCTCGATGACCTCGTCGACGAGGGGGAGCTTGCGGTCCTGGAATTTCTTGCGGATATTTTCCTTGACGAGTTCGGGGTTGCTGCGCAGAAATTTGATATCAAGCATGAAAAATGCTTCCTTTCCGGTTAAATTTATTCGCCGGCGATCTGAAACGCCAGATTGCCGAGATCCTCCTTGCTGTAAAAGGTGATTTCGACCACGCCGCCACCTTTGCGGTCGGCCTTGACCCGCACCTTGCGGGCCAGCTCATTCTCGAGCGCGATCTGCATCTCCTGATAAACGGGGTCCTTCCGCCCGGAGGCGGACGGCTCCGCCTCCGGGTTTTCCCCGCCGCGGACCCTTGCGGCCAGCTTTTCCGTCTCCCGGACCGAGTAGCCCTTTTCCGCCGCCTCTTTTGCGAGGCGGATCATCGCCTCCCGGTCCTCCAGGCCGATGAGGGCCTTGGCGTGTCCGGCAGAGAGCTGTCCCTCCACGAGGTAGGGGCGCAGCTCGGCCGGCAGATTGAGCAGCCGCAGCGCGTTGGCCACCGCCGACCGGGATTTGCCGACCCGTTTTGCAACCTGTTCCTGGGTCAGACCGCAGGCGTTCATCAGTTCCTTATAGCCGTTGGCTTCCTCGAGAGGATTCAAATCCTCCCGCTGCAAATTTTCGATGAGGGCGATCTCCATCACCTGGACCTCGGTGAGATCCTTGACGACGGCCGGCACCTCGGTCAGGCCGATCATCCGCGCCGCCCGCCAGCGCCGTTCTCCGGCGACCAGCTGGTATCCGCCGCCCGCCAGCGGGCGCACCAGCAGCGGCTGCAAAATGCCGTGTTCCCGGATGGAGTCGGCGAGCTCCGAGAGCGCCTGCTCGTCGAACTCCTTGCGCGGCTGGTTTTTGTTCGGCTCGATCTCCGAAAGCCGGAGCATCATCCCGCCGTCCGCCGCTGAGGCGGTGTCATTATCCAGGAAGAGGGCATCCAGGCCCTTACCGAGTCCGCCTGCTTTCTTTGCCATATTCTTTCCCTTCCTTTCCTTCGGTCAGCTCCCGTTTTTCGGGGGATTGGCCTTCAAAAACTCCTTTGCAACCTCCTGATAGGCGAGAGACCCCCGCGACCACCGGTCGTAGTAATAGACGGGCAGTCCGTAGCTCGGCGCCTCGGAGAGCCGGACATTGCGCGGAATGGTGGTGCGGTAGACCTTCCCGGCGAAGTACTTCTTCACCTCGGCGACCACCTGGGTGGTCAGATTGAGACGGCCGTCGTACATGGTGAGCAGCACGCCTTCCACGTCAATTCCGGGATTGTACATCCGTTTGACCTGCCGGATAGTCGCCATGAGCTGGGAAAGCCCCTCGAGCGCATAATACTCGCACTGAATCGGAATGAAGACGCTGTCCACCGCCGTAAAAGCGTTGAGGGTAATCAGCCCGAGCGAGGGAGGACAGTCGATCAGGATAAAATCATACTGCTCCCGCAGCGGGGCAAGCGCAATTTTCAGGCGGTTGATCCGGTTGTCCAGCTCCACCAGCTCCACCTCGGCTCCTGCAAGCTGAATGCCGGAGGGGATGAGTTCCACATTCTGATAATCTGTCCGGCAAACAGCCTCAGCGGCGGAACATTCCCCGATGAGCATGTCGTAGGAGGTTTTTTCGGCGTGCTTTTTGGCGATTCCCATTCCGCTGGTGGCGTTTCCCTGGGGGTCCATATCGACCAGCAGCACCTTCCGGCGCTTTGCGCCCAGACAGGCCGCCAGATTGACCGCCGTTGTCGTCTTGCCGACGCCGCCCTTCTGATTGGCGACTGCCACAATTTTCCCCATCAAATCCCCCCGCGATTCACACATTTGGCTCCGATTTTCGAGCCCTGTACGGTTATTATACCACACTCCGCGCGGAAAGAAAAGAGTTTTGACGCAAAAATGTTCCACGTGAAACAGAAAACCGCAAATCATCGGCTGTTTCACGTGGAACATTATCGTTTTTTCAGGAAACGGAGCGGTCATGCAGCGGGATTCGAACCCGGTACTCAATGCAGCCGGCCTCCTCATGCCGCTCGGCAACCGCCGGAATGCCGGCGTTCTTCATGGTGTCGATCGCCTTATTGATGGTGTTGAGAAAAATCCGCACGTCCTTGACAATGAGAACCCGCCGTCCGGAAGGGGCCTTCTTTTCCGCATTCGGAACGGAATTCCGGCGGATGTACTGTTCAAGCTGCGCCACGTTGAAATGTGCGGCCGCGGCATGACGGAGAATTTCCAGCCGCACGTCCGGGTCCGAAACGGCGAGCAGCGCGCGGGCGTGGCGTTCGCTCATGCCGTTATCGAGGATCAGACGGCGCTCCTCCTCGCTGAGGGCGAGCAGCCGCAGCTTGTTCGCGATGGTCGACTGCGCCTTGCCGAGCTTGCGGGCGGCCTCCTCCTGGGTGACACCCCACTCGCGGATCAATAGCTGGAGCGCCCCCGCTTCCTCGAAGATGTCGAGGTCCCTGCGCTGAATGTTCTCGAGGATGGCATAGACCGCCGACTGCCGGCCGCTGGAATCCACCAGAATGGCGGGGATCTCGGCAAGGCCCGCCATTCTGGCGGCGCGCAGGCGGCGCTCTCCGGAAATCAGCTCGTAGCCACCATCCGGCGCGCGGCGGACAGTGACCGGTTGCAGGAGGCCGTTTTCCCGGATGGAGTCCGCCAACTCCTGTAACTCCTCCTCCGCAAAATTCTGACGGGGCTGGGCAGGATTGGGGACAATCCTGTCAACCGGAAGGGAGAGGACCTTATTGACTACCTTTTCTTTGGAAAAAAATCCCGCCATGACAATTCCTCCTCTGTCCGAGCGTGTAAAATCTGCTGTTTGGGGGACAGGCTGTCCCCTTAATTGCAGTATAACACAGGCGGGAAATAATTTCCACAACTTTTCATCGCGAAATCTGTGGGTTTTCGACATACTCCTTCCGCAATCAGCGGGGAATCAGCGGGAATTTTTTCATTTTTGCGGCGGGGCGGGGATATTTGGGCGGAGTGTGTCGAACTTTTTTCACGAGGACAATGGCGCGGCGGGCCTCCTCGGAGAGGACAAACTTGCGGACAGCCTCGACCTCGCCGCCCAGTTGGGCAATCGCGAATTGCGCTTCGGAAAGCTCTTCCTCAACCTCATACCCCTTGAGCGCGGCAAAATAACCCCCGATTTTGACAAAAGGCAGGCAGTATTCCGCGAGATCGCGGAGATTGGTCACCGCCCTTGCCGTCGCGACGTCAAATTTTTCGCGAAAGGCGGGCTGCTGTCCGGCCTCCTCCGCGCGGGCGTGGCAGCAGGCGGCGGGCAGTTCCAGCGCAGCGGTCAGTTCCTTTAAAAAGACGATCCGCTTGTTGAGGCTGTCCAGAAGGGTCAGCCTGAGGTCCGGCCGGGAAAGGGCAACCGGCACCGAGGGGAAGCCCGCACCGGTGCCGACATCAATCAGAGCGGCATTCTGCGGGATCTCGAGCGCGCGGAGAAGCAGCAGGCTGTCGGCGAAGTGCTTGACCGCGATGCCGGCGGGATCGGTGATGGCGGTGAGGTTGATTTTTTCGTTCCATTCGACGAGAATCCGGGCGTAGCGGTCGAGCTTGTCGAACAGCGCGTCGGAACAGGTCAGATTCTGCCGTTCCAGAACGGCGCGCAGCAGGGCGGCGTCAATCATGGTCGTTCTCCTTTCGTTCCTCGCGGGCAGCCAGCCAGATCAGCAGGGCGGAAATGTCGGCCGGATTGACCCCCGAAATGCGGGAAGCCTGTCCGACGTTTTCCGGCTGGATGCGGGCAAGTTTTTCCCGCGCCTCCAGCCGCAGGCCGTCGATGCGCGCATAGGGCAGGCCGCGCGGAATTTTCCGGGATTCCAGGCGGTACAGCTCCCGCGCTTCGGCGAGCTGCTTTTGAATATACCCCTCATACTTGATCTGAATCTCCACCTGTTCAATGACGGCGGGATCCTGCGGTGCCGCCTGACAGGGAGAAAAGGGGAAGATATCGGCGTAGGAGAGCTGCGGCCGGCGCAGCAGGTCGGCAAACTTGACGCCGGTGGAAACCGGCGTTGTTCCACGTGAAACAAGCATCTCGTTGAGCTCCGCGCTGAGCGGAATGGTCATCAGCTCAAGCCAGGAGATTTCCTCGTCGATTTCGCGCTTCTTTTTGCAAAACGCCTGATACCGCTCCTCCGAAATGAGGCCGAGCGCGTGCCCCGTCGGGGTGAGGCGCAGATCGGCGTTGTCCTGGCGGAGGAGGAGGCGGAACTCGCTGCGGGAGGTCATCATCCGGTAGGGCTCGGAGCAGCCCTTGGTGACCAGATCGTCAATCAGAGTGCCGATGTAGGAGGTGGAACGCGCAAGGGTGAACGGTTCCCGGCCGAGGATCTGGTGAGCCGCGTTGATACCGGCCACCAACCCCTGCGCGGCAGCCTCCTCATAGCCGGAGGTGCCGTTAAACTGTCCCGCGCCGAAAAGGCCGGCGACCCGCTTGAATTCCAGCGTGGGGCGGAGGTCAAGGGGGTCGCAGCAGTCGTACTCAATCGCGTAGGCGTTGCGCATGATCTCAATGTGCTCGAAGCCCCGAATTTTGCGGAGAAAGGCAATCTGGACGTCCTCCGGCAGAGAGGAGGACAGACCCTGCAGGTACATCTCGTCGGTGTCGAGCCCCATCGGCTCGACAAAGCACTGATGGCGCGGCTTGTCGGCGAAACGGACCAGTTTATCCTCGATGCTGGGGCAATAACGGGGCCCGATCGCGTGAATGCGGCCGCTGTAAATGGGGGAGCGGTCAAGGTTGTCGAGAATGACGCGGTGGGCGTCCGGATTGGTGTAGGCGATGTGGCAGCAGACGAGGTTTTGGGGCGGCTCCTTCGCCGCAAAGCTGAAGGGAACGGGCGGTTCATCGCCGCGCTGCTCCTCCAGCTGGGAAAAATCAATGCTGCGGCGGTGAACGCGGGAGGGCGTTCCCGTCTTAAAGCGGCGGAGGGGAATGCCGAGCTGTTCCAAACTGTCCCGCAGGCCAACGGCAGGGGCGACACCGTCCGGACCGCCGGGGTAGGAGACCTCCCCCACGTGGATCTCCCCATTTAAATAGGTGCCGGTGGCAATGACGACCGCCCTGACCGGATAGCGGACGCCCAAACGGGTGCGGACGGCCGAAACGCGGCCATTCTCGGCCTCCACCGCGGTGATTTCCGCCTGACGGACGGAGAGGTTGGGCTGGCGCTCCAGCATCCGCTTGACATAGGTGTGGTAGGCCTGGCGGTCAATCTGAGCGCGGAGGCTGTGGACCGCCGGTCCCTTGCCGAGGTTGAGCATCCGGCTCTGGATGGTGTTGGCGTCGGCCGCGATGCCCATGACGCCGCCCAGCGCGTCGATTTCGCGGACGAGATGGCCCTTCGCGGTGCCGCCGATCGAGGGGTTGCAGGGGAGATTGGCGATGCCGTCCAGGGTGAGGGTGAAAAGAATGGTCCGCACCCCCAGCCGGGCGGCCGCCATCGCCGCTTCCACGCCGGCGTGGCCGCCGCCGATGACCGCGACGTCAAATCCCGAAAATGTATCCTTCATGGAATCCTTCCTATTCGTCAAATTTGTAAATTTTACAGCCTTTACATTCCGTAATTGCGCAAGTGTATTTTTTGGAAATACACTATTTTCCGACGCAGAAGTGAGAGAAGACCTGGTCCACGACCGACTCGGTCACCCGCTCGCCGGTCAGTTCGAGGAGGGCAGAGACCGCGCTCTCGATCGCGACGCCCACCGCGTCGAGGGTGTAGCCGTCCGCGAGGGCCTGCTGCGCCTCGGCGAGGAG
>CALXIG010000053.1 GCA_944388305.1 uncultured Clostridia bacterium | reverse complement strand
CGCGTCCTACAGGGACTCGATACACGCCCCTGAGCAGCACACCAGGCGCCGGGCATAGCCGATGTCGTTCTCGTGGCTGCCAAGCAGGATCTGCTGGCGCTCTTCGAGGCCGCGGAGCTGCCCTTCGAGGGCGGCATAGAAGATGGAGAAGGCGTCGATCAGGGAGTCGACGTATTCGCCGACCGCTTTGAGGACGATTTGCGCGGCTTTTGCGCTGCGGTACTGGGTGGTCGCTTCGGCAAACTCGCAGAGCTTGCCGCAAATCAGGTGCTGGAGGTCCTCGTTGATCTGCCATTTGCGGCCGAAGAGGGCGCGGCGGCGGGAGGTCAGCTGTTGGATCGCCTCGTTGGCGGAGCGGGGCCGGTCCGAATCGGCGTCATAGAAGGCGCCGTCAAAATTCTCCCAGACCTTTTCGCTTTTTCGGATGAGCTGGGCGTTGTATTCGAGCTGTTCGCCGATCAGCCTGCTGATTTTGCAAAGGGCGTAGCGCATGGCGTTGGGCGGAATGGCCTGGCCGCTGCGTTTTAGGAAGGATTCGACGAGGTAGGGGGTGTCCTTCTCCCGCATGGGGTTTTTGCTGGAGTGGAGAATCGCGTAGGCGATGGCTTCGGCGGCCGGCGCGGTCGTGCGCATGGCCTCCTCCTGATAGTTTTTCAGGCCGGAGAGGAGGCTGCTCACCCGCTGCTTGTAGATGCTCTCTTCGGGGAGGGCGTCGGGCTGCTCCGGTTCGACGGTGCCTTGAATGTTCAGGGTGCTGAAGAGGGTGGATGCCTTGGATTCAAGGGCAGGCTGGCGCTCGGCGATCTGTTCGCCGGTGTAGCGGCACAGCTCCCGCACAAACTGTTCCCAGACAGTGTCGACGACCTCGGTGGGGTTGTCGGCGTCGCGGGTCTCGCACCAGGCTTTTACGGCCTTGGAGAAGCTGTTTTTGCTGGTTTCCACCGCGGTGATATACTCGGCGGTTTCGTCAAAGTCGGTATCCGCGTACCCTTCGTCGAGCTTGCGCTGATGCTGGCGCTTTTTGTCCTCCAGAATGTGGTCGGCGTCCAGCCAGTGCTCGGACATGCTGCTCTCGATCCAGCGCAGGGCGATGTATTCCCGAATGTCCTCATAGGGATAAAGCAGGATGGCTGAGCCGGCACCGCAGTAGCGGTTGCGCCCTTTGGCCGCAACGAGGGGGCGGAAGGTGTTGTCCTGGGCGGAATTGCTGCGTTCGGAGATGACGCTGATCGACTGGGCGTAGATGCAGTTTGCGGCGTGTTCCATGTAGGTCTTGAAGGAGTTGAGCTTGGCGCCGTTGACGTTCTGCCCGTCAAAGAGGAAGCAGTTGTCATAGGGCAGGACGTGGTAGTCCTCCCACTCAAAGCTGCCGGGGCGGGGAAATTCGAGGGTGAGATTCTGATAGCGGGAGGGCAGGGTGTTGTCCGCCCGCATGAGAAAGGCGTCCAGCTCGCGGAGGGCGGCGTAGGCGTTGCTGCGGAGATTGTGGCGCTGCGATTCGCCGTCGATTTCCTGATAGAAGACCTCGGGGAGAATAAAAAAGCCCTGAATGATCGCGGCGCTCTGGTGGTATTTGGTGAGCAGGTAATTGCGGATGTACATGCCGACCGGCAGCAGGATGCCCGAGCCGGTACCGCCGGCCAGCGAGCTGACGACGATAATCCGCAGGGCCTGGTCGATTTCCTTGCCGGTGAGGCGGAAGAGTTCGTCGATGGCTTCGTGGAGCGGGGCGAGCTCTCCTGAACGGACCGTTGTGTTGAAGGCGAGGCGGGAAATAGCCCGCACCTGGCTCGCGCCCTCGGAGACGACCTTGTTGTCGAGGAGGGGGTGAACCGGGAACCAGTTGTCCCGGGCGTAGGGGTCGTTGTGGAGATAGCTTTTGACTGTCATCCGCGCCGAAGTCTGGATGATGCGGCCGGGAAAGGCGCTGTTTCGGAGCGCTTCCAGCTCGTTTGCGTCGGTATCGATGACGACGAATTTGATATTTTTCCGCTGGGCGGGGCTGGTCATGCCGGCGACCATCTTGACGATCTTCCAGCCCATGCCGCCGAGTCCGACGATCAGGGTCGATGCTGCCATGAGGGTTCCTCCTTGTCCGATATTTCGATGGGATACGCTTGTTTTGCGGGAAATGCGGGGCGGTCACAGTCTGAAGTCGTAGTCCACGCCGCGCTTGCCGCCGCCGATGTTGTACTGAAGCTGAAGGTGGCAGCCGACCGGGCGGTCAAGCTTCACCTGGGCCAGATCCCGGCCGTTGATTCTGACATTGGAAAAGCGGGGATCGCTGAGCGCCTCGCACAGGCCGCTGACCTTCATCTTTTTTGCCCAGCGCCCGGGGGAACGCACGGCCTCCACCGTGAAGGTGAAGTGCGTCTCGTTGTAACAGCCGACGTAAATGGTGGCCTTCTGGCTCCGTCCGGGGCGGAAGGGGAAACAGGCGCGCCCGTATTTGATGCGGGAGGTGGAAGACGGGTCGCGCTCCGGCCTGGGGCGGAGGGTGTCCGGGCCGCGGGTGGCGGTCATGTCGGGCTTCATCTGGCCTTTTTTGCGGACAAATCTGGCGGGGCGGATATAAAGAAAGTAGATGAGGCAGCCGGCGGCCACAAGACCCAGCAGAGTGAGAATCTGGCAGAGATACCGTTCGTACCAGGGCGGCGGATCGAGAACCAGCGGGATTTCCAGATTTCCCGCGGCCTGCTGGCCATCGGAGGCGGTGAAGCTGGCGCTGGCAAAGAGGGTGGCTTCTCCGTAGAAGCTCTCCGCGGGGAGCGGACTGCCGTCCTCGTCGGTCAGGTAGCCGGGATCGGTGACCCAGCCGCCGGTGCCGTCCCGGAAGGTGGACAGTGAAAGCGGGCGGGGGTTGTTGGCCGCCCCGAGGGTGACGGTGAGGGAGAGAGTATCCAGTTCCTCCGCGGTGAGAGGGACTTTCTGACCGGTATCCGGATCGTCCTTATAAAACCGGTAACGGATGAGAAAGGGCTGCGCGTCCTCTCCGCCGTCCAGGGTGCCGTAGGGGACCGGCCCGGAGAGGGTGGGCTCCGCCTCGATATAGAGGGGGCCGAGCGGCGGGGAAACTTCCCCGGAAAAGGAAGCGGTCAGACTGTATCCGCCGGGCAGCAGGGCGGAGGCTTTCAGCACAAGCGGCCCTTCCGCCGGTTCGGCGGTAAAGGAGGCGCCCTCCCAGGACAGGGTTTCGCCGCCGGTTTCGGCGGTGCCGGAAAAGACGGCGTCGGAGAGAATGCCGGATTCCAGCTGTTCCCCGGTGGTGGGGTCCTCAAAAAAGATTTCGGCGGAGCAGGCCGCAGGCAGCAGTTTGCCGCCGTTTGGAATTTCTTCTCCATCCTGACTGACCCGCAGGGCGAGCTGCACGGCGGGCTGGCAGTAGATCTGGACGCTGGCCGCCCCGGCGAGGGAGAAGACGTACTGCCCCGCCGGGATGGGCGTTTCAGGAGAAGCGCTGACAAATTCCGCGAGGGCGCCGGTCAGGTCGCGGGCCACCGGGATCTGACCGCGGCTGCTGCTGTAGCGGGCGGGGATTTCCTCGCTGTACCGGACGCTGCCGTCTGACACCCGGCGGAAGGTGGCGGCATCCTCTCCCGAAAGGGCGGCGTCCTCTCCCTGGCAGAGGATGAAGATGCGCTCCATCGGGATGTCGAAATCGAGGGTGAGGGTGTTGCCGGCGAAGGTGTAGTAGCTTTCGGGGAGCTGCTGGCGTTCGTAGATGGTATTGCAGATGTCGGTGACCGACGAGAGAATTTCGCCGGATCCGGCGGCGTGGCGGGCGATGATGCCGGCGCCGGGGTCGGAGGCGGGCATTTCGCGCACCTCCTCGCCGATGGCGAGATAGACAATCCGGACGCCGGAGGCGGCGAATTTTGCAAAAGCCGCGTCCAGCTCGGAGGCAGGCTTCCACTCCTGCTCTCCGCTGCCCTCAAAGTCGCCGTCGGTCAGGATGACCAGCCACTTCTCGGTAAAGCCGCTTTCAGACATCAGGCTGTCGTAGGCGGCGGTGACGGTTTCATAGTAGGTTCCGCTCGCGCCGTCGGCCATGCTGTGGATGCGGTCGATGCGGTCCTGCGGCAGGTCGCTGCCGTTCACTTGCAGGGTACGGCGGCCCCGTTCACTCATCAGGTAGATGCGCATCTCGTCGCGCTCCTCCATCATGGCGGCAAAGACCTCCATCGCGTAGCGGGCGCGGCACCATTTGTCGTAGTATTCGGTGTGGCTGTAGCCGCCGTCCTGGTTGTAGAAATCGTACTGGTACATGCTGCCCGAATCGTCGTAGACCACGTGGATCAGGCGGGAGGTTTCCTCCGCGGCGCGGGCGGATATCTCCGGCGGCAGCGCGGGCAGCAGGAAAAACAGGGCGAGCAGCAGGGCAAGGCAGCGTCTCATCATCCTCCATCCCTTCCTTCCGGAAAAAAATCAGCCGGGTTGTCAAAGACCGGCAAATCTACTCTCATTATATCGAAAAGAGAAATAAAAGTCCAGTATTTCGCCGGAATTCAGCTATTTGTAAGTAATTTGTAAGAAAAATATGGGGAATCCGCAGAGAGAACGGAGGAGGCAGGCAAAAACCTCCAGAATACGCAAAAAATCCCCGCAGATGCGGGGATTTTCGCGAAAAAGCGGCGGCTACAGCACCGGCTTTTCCATTTGGACAGTCTGTCCGGAGGTAAAGGACTCCTCGACCGCCCGGAGGTAATAGACGGGGAGGATGAGGTCCTCGTAGCTCTGGTCCATCTCGCCGGTGCGGAGCATTCGGGCGAAGTTTTCGCACTCGTGCTGGTAGATCATGCTGATATCCACCTCGCGGAAGAGGGGACGGGCCTTCTGATTGAGGGTGATGGTGTAATTGTAGTTGCCCTCCAGGAAGCGGTTGACGATGTCGCAGCGGTCATAATGGACGACGGCGGTGACGTTGTCGCCGGAGCGGAAGGCGGTGACACTCTGGGGGTCGTAGCCGAAAACGGTCATGCTCATCTCGGCGAGATGGGACGCGTAAAAGAAGAATCCGCCGTAGTCGTTTGTCATGCTGACCGGGGCAGTGACGTCGCCGGAGAGGCTTTCTCCGGCTGCCAGAGCGCGCTCTGCCGCAGCCTTCATGAGCCTTACGTCATAAGCGTACTTGACCGACGAGCCGCCGACAAGCGGGACCCCCTTCTCTTTTGCGAGCTTTACAAGGGCGAGCGCCTCGCCGGGGTCGCGGGTGATGGGCTTGTCAATGAAGGCGGGAATGCCGACTTCCAGGAAGGGACGGGCAAAGGCCGCATGGGCCGCCCCGTCGCGGGCGGTGACCATGACGGCGTCCACCTTGCCGAGCATGTCCTCCGGCTTTTCCGCAAGCAGCTCCAGGCCGCACTCCTCAAAAATCTTGCGGCTCTCTTCCGGGTAATTGCCGCCGATGGCAGTGACCCGGATGTCGGGATACTGGGCGGTGTGGGTCTTGTTGAAAATGCGGGCAAAGGCCATTGCATGGGAATTTTCCGAGCCTAAGATACCAATGCGGAACATGCGGTTCCCTCCTTATTCCTCATCCATGCGGGAGAGCGGGTTCATTTCGTGGCATTTTTCCATGACGGCGATCTGCTGGCGGACCTGGGCGGGGGTGACGGGGAGCGGCTTGCCCTCGGTCAGGTGCTCGTAGATGGTGGTGTACATCCGGTAGACGGCGCTGGTGAAGGGGGTGTCGTTGTCGGCGGCGTCCCAGCTCTCCTCGTACCACTTGAGCTGCTCGGAGCAGTAGGCGGGGGAACCGTCTTCCTTCATGAGCGGGGTTTTGATGAGGTGCTGTTCCGGCGCTTCCTCTTCCTTAAAATAGCGCCACTTCATGCTCTTGAGATCGCCCTGCATTCCGCCGCGGGTGCCCTGCACGTTGTAGGTGAAATTCGGGTAGGCGTTGCAGCTCGAGATCTCAACGTCGATCAGGGGGCGGTCCGGGGCGGTGAGGATGACTTTGACGTAATCCTCGGCATCGCCGAAGGTGTTGACCCGGTCCATCTTGCAGAAGATGGTGGGCATCCCCTCGCGGTAGTCGAGGAGGTCGAGGGCCTGGTCCATCGGGTGGGGACCGGTGTTGTAGAGGCTGCCGGCGCCGAATTCCTGGCAGCACTGCCAGTCCCAGCGGCGGGCATAGCCGTCAAAGTAAATCTGGATCTGCACGATGCGGCCGAGCTTGCCGGAGGCAATGACCTCTTTGACCTTCTGATAGTAGGAGGCGAAGCGGGACTGCTGGAAGATGGCGAGCATTTTGCCGCTCTTTTCCGCTGCGGCGATCATCCGGTCGACTTCCTCGACGGTGCGGGCCATCGGCTTTTCGGTCATGACGTTGAAGCCGTGTTCAAGCAGGTCGATGGTGACAGGCGGGTGGAAGTGGCTGGGCAGCGCGTTGACGACAAAGTCGATGTCGGTGCGGCCGAACAGCTCCCGGTAGTCGGCAAAGGTCTCGCATCCGAAGAGGCGGGCGGCCTTTTCGCGGCGTTCGGGCAGGGCGTCGACGACCGCCCTGATGCAGAAACGGTCGGGGTCGGTGGGCAGGAAGGCGCAGTGGATGTCGAGGCCGCTGCGGCCCTGGCCCAGAATGGCGACGTTTAACTTTTTCATGGGAAAATCCCTCCTTTTTGTAAACAGACGGCGGTTTCCAGTGCGGATTTTCACGCTTGCAGGCCCCATGAAGCGAGGAGCGACTGAAAGCGGGTGATGCTGTCGATTCCGGCCTCGAGGCCGCCCTCCGAGATGGCGCTGCCGCCGGGCAGGCGGAGGGTCGCCTCATCGAGGGTGCGGTTTAAGCGGTAATGCGGCTCCAGAGAGACCCAGCCGTCATATCCGTCGGCCGCAAGCCTCTGAAATTGCCCTTTTAGATCCACCATTCCCGTTCCGGGAGGCACGGCGGCGGGGACGCCGCCTTCGCGTTTCGCGTCCTTGAGGTGAACGTGCCGCAGCCAGGGGCGGACGGCCTCATAGCCGTCGGGGTAGGGAACTTCTCCGGCGTCGTCGAAGAGGATGTTGCCGGGGTCCCAGAGGGCCTGGACCCTGCCGGAACCGATTTCCCGCAGCAGGCGGGCGAGGCTTGCGCCGTTGGGGGTGTTGACCGCGGGGTCCGGCTCGAGGACGAGGGTCATCCCCTCCTCTTCCAGAATGCGGACGGCGGGGGCGTACCGTTCGGCGATGCGGGCAAAGTCCGGCTCCCCCTCTTTCCAGAAGCTGAAGCCGCGGATCAGCTCCGCGCCGAGCATGTGCGCCCAGGCGCAGCAGCGGCGGAGCCCTTCGAGGTGTTCCGCAACCGCCCGGTCGTCCCCGATGCCGCATTTAAAGAAGGGCGCGGCGATACAGCAGACAGACAGGCCGGCAGCTGATGTGCCTTCCCGAACGCGGGTGATATCCTCCTTCCCAAGGGCGAAGGGACCCTTTTCCCAGAGAGAGCGCAGCTCGATGCCGGAGAGGCCGTACTGCCCGGCAAAGGCGAGAACAGTGTCGAGATCCTGCGAGATCTCGTCGGTGATGACCGACAGACGAAACATAGGCGCCTCCTTTTATTCGGCGAGCAGCGAGGCGCTGTCGCGGTCGAGCCAGAGCGAGGCGTTTTTGTGCGTGCGGAGGATGGAGGCAGGGCAGGACTCGGAAATTGCGCCTTCCACCGTTCCCCTGACTGCTGCGGCCTTTGTCCGGGCGGGGACCATGCAGAAAACGGTCTCCGGGCGGACCAGGGTGGGGATGGTGAGGGTCAGCGCGTGGGTCGGGACCTCGCTGAGGGTGGTGAAACAGCCGTCGTGGACCTGCTGAAGGCGGCAGGTTTCGTCAAGTTCGACCACCTTGACCGCTTCGGGGTCGTCGAAGCGGGCGACGTGGGGATCGTTGAAGGCAATGTGGCCGTTTTCTCCGATGCCCATGCAGACGATGTCGCAGGGGTTTTCAGCGAGCAGAGCGGCGTAGCGCGCGCACTCGGCGGCGGGCTCGGCGCAGGTCGAGTCGATGTAATGGACGCTGCGGAAGGGGACGAGGCCGAAGAGGCGGTCGCGCAGAAAATTGCCGAATCCCTGCGGCGCGTCGCGGTCCAGGCCGATGTATTCGTCCATGTGGAAGGCGTTGATGCGGGTGAAATCCACCGCGCCGGTCCGGCCCGCTTCGGCAAGGGCGGCCAGGAACTCGTTCTGGGAGGGGGCGGCGGCGAAGATCATATTGAGCTGTTCCTTTTCGGAAAGCTGGCGGTTGATTTCAGCGATGCAGGCCTGCGCGGCGGCGGCGCCCATCTCGGCGCGGGTGTCAAAGATGTGAACTTGCAGATTTTCTGCGGAAAATTTTTTCTCCATAGTGGGACTCCTTTTTGATGAATTCCTGAGTGGTGTTACAGCCAGGCGTGCCGGATGACGGCGTCGCGCGCCCATTGCTGCCATTCCGGTTCGACGTTCAGGTCCTGCCAGTTGCCGTAGTCCTTGACAATGAGGCTGCCGCCGCAGGCCTTGAAGGTCTCGACCATGTGGACCGCCCCCTCCTCGATAACCTTCCGGTCTCCGGTGGGCATGATCTTCTGGATATCGACCGGGCAGTAGAAGGCGGCCTTGCGGCCGAATTCTCCCGCGAGGAGCGCGGAGGTGTGCAGCTCCGGCTGGTCAAACTGAAAGGCGTCGACGCCGGCTTCGATAAAGTCGGGGATGACATCGGTGACCCTGCCGCAGGAGTGAACGAAGAAATCCATCCCGCTTTCGTGCAGGGCGTCGGCCAGCTTTTTGTAATAGGGCTTAAAGAGCGCGCGGAAGGTGTCCGGACTGAAAAACATGGCGTGCTGCATTCCGAGGTCGTCGTAGATGATGGCGCCGTCAACCCCGTTCCGGCCGGCGATGCGGATGGCCTGGACGGAGAGATCGGTGATCCGGTCGAGGAAGGCGCGGACGTTGTCCGGCTCGAGCAGGGTGTCCATCAGGGCGTTGTCCATGTGGCGGCTGTCGCGCAGGGGGGCGAATACCGCGAAGGGCAGGCCGGTCAGCACGTACCTGTCGCTGCCGCGCAGCTGCGCCGCCGCCAGTTTGGCCTCATAATCCGGATCGAGAGAGGGCAGCTCATAGCGGTCCAGAAGCTCCCAGCCGTCCTGAAGAGCGCCTTTGATGCACTCTCCCTGCGTTTTTTGGTCGAAACGGCCGAAGATGTTTCCGGAAAAGGACATCTTCACCTCACCGGAAAAGCCCGGCACCTGTTCGAGCAGTTCGGGGTACCGGCCCCACTCCGCGTACCGCTCGTAAAGCGGGTGCCGGAAGCTGGCGCCGGGCGCGCCGCGAAAATCGGTGGGGTTATCTCCCAGAAAGTCAAAGCCGATGCGCGGGGCATCCTGATGGCGGAGGATCCGCCTGATGATTTCTCTGCTGGTCACATCCATCACTTCCTCTACGTTTTGATCCGGGCCGCCTGAAATCGGGAATACTCCGCAAAGCGGGCCGCAGAAAAGAAAACCGGCGGTTGTTTTCGGAGGATATCCGGGAAATCAGGGGCGTTAGAAAATATTTTCTAAAAGTTTCCCGATATCTGCGTTCATTATAGCACCGAGCTTTTAAAATGTCAATGATAATTCACAAAAAAATCTTCCCAAAAATATTTTTTAGAATCATATTGACTTTTTTCTTTTTTTTGGTATGATGTTTGCAAGAGGCATAGAAAAATAGAAGAAATTTAAAAGATATTGTTTCTTATGCCTTTTTACCGAATGGATTTTATCATGCGGCATGAATGGAGATGAAGCCAGATGAAGAAAAAAACCGAGCGTCCTCCGGCGTCCGGCGGAAAAATGCGGCGAATCGGAGAAATTATTTACCGGGAACGGTATCTGTGGCTGATCGCGCTTCCGGGCATTCTGTGGTACGCGATTTTCACCTATGGGCCGATGTACGGCCTGGTCATCGCCTTTGAGCAGTATTCTCCGGCGCGGGGAATTCTGGGAGGACCCTGGGTGGGATTCCAGTGGTTTCTCCAGTTTTTCAACTCCCAGTTCTGCTGGCAGCTCATCCGCAACACCCTGCTGCTGAGCATCTACTCGCTGATCTTCAGCTTTCCGGCCCCGATTCTGCTCGCGATTCTGCTCAACGAGGTCAAGTGCGGCTGGTTTAAGAAGGCAGCGCAGACCATCAGCTATCTTCCTCACTTTATTTCGACGGTCATTGTCGTCGGCATGGTGGTCAACTTTCTGGCGGTAGACGGTCCGGTCAACGCGCTGATTCAGATGAGCGGGGCGGAGCCGGTCAACTTCATGGCCAAACCGGAGTGGTTCCGCACGATTTACATCGCCTCCGGCATCTGGCAGGGCATCGGCTGGAACTCCATTATTTACCTGGCGGCCATTTCCGGCATTGACTCCCAGCTTTATGAGGCGGCCACTGTCGACGGCGCGAGCCGGCTCCGGCAGATCTGGAGCGTGACCATTCCGGGGATTCTGCCGACTATTACCATCCTGCTCATCATGAATGTCGGAAACATTCTGAGCGTCGGCTATGAAAAGATTATCCTGATGTACAACAGCGCGACCTACGAGACGGCGGATGTCATTAACACCTACGTTTACCGGCGCGGAATCGGCATCGGCGATTTCAGTTTCGGCGCGGCGGTCGGGATGTTCCAGTCGGTGGTCAATCTGATTGTCATTCTCGCCGCCAACACGGTGAGCCGGAAGGTCAGCGAGACCAGCCTGTGGTAGCGGGAAAGGAGGGAAAAACCTGTGGCCAAGAGAAAACCTTTTCAGAGGATGACGCCCGGCGATGTCGTATTTACGGCGTTCACCTATCTGTTTGTCTGCTTTATCGTTCTCATTACGCTCTATCCGTTCATCTTCATCATCAGCGCGTCGATCAGTGATTCCGGCGCGGTTGCGAGAGCGGAGGTCTGGCTGTGGCCGAAGGGCGTCAACTTTAACGCCTATTCCCGCGTACTGGAGGACCCCAAGCTCTGGACGAGCTACGCCAATACGATTTTCATCGTCATTGTCGGCACGATTGTCAACCTCTTTATGACGACGAGCCTCGCCTATGTTCTGGCCCGGCGGAAATTTTCCGCCCGCCGCGTGCTGATGATGCTGATTACCTTCACCATGTTCTTCAGCGGCGGCATGGTGCCGACCTTTCTGCTGGTCAAGAACATCGGCCTGCTGAACAGCCGCTGGGCGCTCATCATTCCCGCGGCCATCAGCACCTATAATCTCATCGTCACCCGCACTTTTTTCGAGGGGATTCCCGATTCACTGCACGAGGCGGCGACGATCGACGGCGCGAACGAATTGCAGATCATGGCGCGGGTCTTTCTGCCGCTGTCCAAGCCGATTCTGGCGACCATGACCCTTTTTTACGCGGTTGGCCACTGGAACAGCTACTTCAACGCCATGCTGTATCTGAGCCGCGAAGAGCTTTATCCCCTTCAGATTTATCTGCGCAACATTCTGATCGAGTATGAGATGAGCGAAATGATGACCGACGTCATTCAGGACCGGGACGAGGTCAGCCAGACCATCCGTTACGCGACCATCATGGTTTCGACCCTGCCGATCCTCTGCATTTACCCGTTTGTGCAGAAGTATTTTGTCAAAGGCGTCATGATCGGCGCAGTCAAGGGATAACGGGGCAGAAGCTATTTGAAAGATGTTTGAAAGAGGCCGCAGCGGCCTTTCCATGACAAAAATAATTTACAGGAGGTATTCATCATGATGAAACTGAGAAAAGCGGCATCCGGGTTCCTGGCAGCTGCCATTTTCGCCAGTATGCTGGCGGGATGCAGCGGGGACGGCAATCAGGAAAGCTCGACCGCGAGCACCGGCTCCAGCACGCAGTCCTCTTCCGCTTCCACCTCTTCCGACGGCGGCAGCACCGAAGCGGGCGGCCTCCCCATTGTGGATGAGCCGATCACCCTCCGCGTTCTGTCTGAAAACCGGGCGGACATCACCCTGGGCAACGACATGCCGGTCTTCCAGGAGCTGGAAAAGCGGACCAACATTCACCTCGAGTGGGAGCTTCTGCCCATCGACGGAGGCGAGAAGACCACGAAATTCAACGTCATCATGGCTTCCGGCGATATTCCGGACCTTGTGCACCACACCGACGCCAACAATGTCAACCGGTACGGGATGCAGGGGCTGTTCCTGCCGCTTCAGGACCTGATTAACGAGTATGCCCCCAACATCGTGGAGACGTTCAACAACCCGCTGGAGGGCGACGAGATTCCTTATGATATCGACGTCTGGGGCTCCATCACCGCGGCAGACGGCAACATTTACACCGTTCCGATCATCTCCGCCTCCAACGCCATCGGCGCTGTCTGGGGCATTCGCACCGACTGGCTGGACACCCTCGGGCTGGAAATTCCTGAGACGACCGATGAACTTTACGAGGTTCTGAAGGCCTTTAAGGAGCAGGACCCGAACGGCAACGGCGAAGCGGACGAGATTCCCTGGGTGTCCGGCAACGGCGGCAAGACGGGAACCATCACCCCGATTGTCAGCGCTTTCGACGCCCACATGGATCTGTATGTCGATCCGGAAACCGATACCATCAAGTACGGACCGGTGGAAGAAAATTACAAGGAGGCGCTGATCTACCTCAACAAGCTCTATTCCGAGGGGCTGATCGAGAGCGACTACCTGACCGCGACCTCGGACCAGTGGCTCGCGCGGGCGGGCGGCAACCAGGCGGGCTTTATGTTTGTCTGGCCCGGGTCCGGTTTTGCGGCCTCCAACAACGAGCTGCAAAAGCTGGATGAAGGCTATCACTTTGAGCCGATCAAGCCGTTTAAGAGCCCGAGCGGCAAACAGACCAAGGACACCTATGTCTCCGGCGCGGCAGTGCAGTACCGCACCAGCGTCAGCGCGAACACCGAATATCCGGAGGAGATCATGCGCTACCTTGACTACTGCTTCTCCGACGAGGGCTTCCTCCTCGCAAACTTCGGCATCGAGGGCGACGATTACACGATGGTCGACGGCGAGCCGCAGTATACCGAAAAGATTCTTGCCAACCCCGAAGGCGTCGACCCGGAGACCATCCGCATCCGGCAGGGCATCCGCTGGCAGCTTCTCCCCTACGAGAACGGCTGGGCGGACAACTATCAGGCGATGGAGCAGAGCGCGCCGTGGACAGTGGCTGCCTGGGATACCTACAAGGGCAAGGGCCTGGTCGAGGCGCCGATGCCCACCCTGCCTCTGAGCGAGTCGCAGCTGACCACCCGCGCCGCTCTGCTGGCGGAAATCAACACCTTTAAGGACCCGTATATCGACCGGTTCATCATGGGCGAATCCCCCATCGAGGAATTTGATGAATTTGTCGCGGGCATTGAGCGTTCCGGGCTGGAGGAACTGTTGACCATGCTCAATGAAGCTTACGACCTCTACAAGGCCAACGCCCAGCAGTAACACATCACCTCCGCTGCCCGCCAGACGGGCAGCGGGGAACAGGCTGGCGGGGATTCGGAGCAGATTGCAGCGTTCCGAGTCCCCGCCTTCTTCTTGATTGACAAAATTCCGCGCACATGGTAAAATAATTTCAAATTCAATCCGTCCGGGGGGAAACAGATGGGCGCAAAAAAGGTGACGCTGAAAGAAGTGGCGGCCCGCAGCGGGGTTTCGCTGGCGACTGCCTGCCGCGTATTGACCAATAACGGGTATCCGGTGAGCGAGGAAATCCGCGAGCGGGTGCTCAATGCCGCGCGTGAGCTGCACTACCACACAAACGGCGCACCGGCGCTCGCGAACGAAGTGGCGGTGGTGATTCCCACTGTCAGCAATCTTTTTTACACCGCGCTGATTACCGGTGTTGAATCCGTTTTGGCCAAGGAGAACTACAGCGCCCTCGTCTACGACATGGACAGCATCCCGGCCGCCGGCGCGGACGAATTTATTTTGCAAAGTGCCTTGAGCAAGGGCGTGCGGGGGATCATTGCGGCTTCTCCGCGGATGTACGGCGTCCTGCACCGCAACGTGCAGCGGCTGAAGGACCAGCGGGTCGCGGTCACGCTGGCGGACTGCCCGGTTTCCGCAAACGATTTCAGCAGCATTTTCTATGACTACAAAAAGGGCGCGACCCTGGGCGCCGAGTACCTGATTAAGATGGGGCACAGGCGGATTGCCTATGCCGGGATGCCGCTGGAGCGGGAAAGCCGCAGCCTGCGGGTGCAGGGCTTCCGCGAGGCAATCCAGGCGGCGGGGCTCACAGAGGAGCGCTGTCCCGTTCTCACCTATCAGGGGGAGAGAATGCGGGACAACCGGCAGATTGAAGCGGGAGCGGAGATGGCGGAGCAGATTTTGCAGATGATGCCGCGTCCGACGGCGGTTTTTGCCATGAACGACATGGTGGCGTTCGGGATGCTGCGCTGCTTCCGCAGGGAACGGGTCCGGGTGCCGGAGGAGATATCGGTGCTGGGGTTTGATGACTCCCCCTTCGCCGAGCTGGTCACGCCGGGACTGACGACCGTTCGGGTGCAGTCGGAGCAGATGGGCAGGATGGCGGCGATGCTGCTGCTGGAAACCATCCGTGGACCGGGGAGAAACGCGGTCCAGCTCTCCATTGAGCCGGGAATTGTGGAGCGGGAGACGGCGGCGAGGCCGGGAGGAAGCCGCTTCCGGGACGAATAATCAGAAAACGCCTCAGCGTATTTTCATTACGCTGAGGCGTTTTTGCACTGCCGGGACCTGTGGTCAGGCTTCCTGGCGGTCGTGGGCAAACTGGCTGTTGTAGAGGTGGTAGTAGAAGCCGCGCTTTTCGAGCAGCTCCTCGTGCCGTCCCTGCTCGATGATGCGGCCCTGGTTCATGACCAGGATCAGGTCGGCTTCCCGGATGGTGGAGAGGCGGTGGGCGACGATGAAGCTGGTGCGGCCCTCCATCATTTTCTCAAAGGCGCGCTGCACCAGAATTTCGGTGCGGGTGTCGATGTTGGAGGTCGCCTCATCGAGAATGAGCATGGGCGGGCCGGCGAGCATCACCCGGGCGATGCAGAGCAGCTGCTTCTGTCCCTGGGAGAGATTGCCGCCGTCCTCGGCGATAATGGTGCTGTAGCCGTCGGGCAGCCGGCGGATGAAGGAATCGGCGTGGGCAGCTTTTGCGGCGGCGGTCACCTCCTCCATCGTGGCGTCCGGGCGGCCGTAGGCGATGTTGTCCCGCACGGTGCCGGAATAGAGCCAGGATTCCTGAAGGACCATGCCGAACAGGGAGCGCAGGCCGCTGCGGGACATGGCGCGGGTATCCACGCCGTCGACCCGGATGGAGCCTCCGTCCACCTCGTAAAACCGCATGAGAAGGTTGATGAGGGTGGTTTTTCCGCAGCCGGTGGGTCCGACGATGTCGATCCGGCTGCCGGGCTTCACCGCGAGGTTCAGGTCCTCGATGAGGGGCCGGGCCGGATCATAGGAAAAGCGGACGTGGGAGAGGCCGATTTCCCCCGCGCAGTGCGGGAGAACGGCGGGATTTTCGGGGTCCGGCTCCTCAGCGGGCTCGTCCATGACGGCAAAGACCCGCTGGGCGGAGGCAAAGGCGGTTTGCAGCTGGGTGATGATACCGGTGATTTCGTTGAAGGGCTTGGTATACTGGTTGGCGTAGCTCAGGAACATGGAGATCTGCCCCACCGACATCACGCCCGAGATGGCGGCGATGGCGCCGGCGACTCCGACTGCCGCGTAGACGATGGCGTTGACAAAACGGGTGCAGGGGTTGGAGAGGGAGGAGAAGAACTGCGCCTTCTGCCCCTCGGCATAGAGGCGGGTGTTGATCTCTTCAAAGTGGGCGGCCGCGCGCGCCTCGTAGCCGAAGCTGCGAACCAGCTTCTGATTTGCGACCATCTCCTCCACGTAGCCGGACAGCTCACCCTGAATGGCGGTCTGTCCGCGGAAGTGGCGGTAGGTGTTTTTTGCGATGAAGGAGGCCACAAACAGTGAGAGAGGGGTCAGGACGAAAACCAGCAGCGCGACCCAGACATTGGCCGCCAGCATGAAGACGAGGGTGCCGAGAATGGTGACGACGCCGGTGAAGAGCTGCGTGAAGCCCTGAAGCAGGCCGTCGGAAACCTGGTCGATATCGTTGACAACCCGGCTGATGAAGTCGCCGTGGGCGGTCTGGTCGATATATTTGAGCGGAACCGTGTGGAGCTTGTGGAAGAGCTGGACGCGCAGATCTTTGACGGTGCGATAGGTGATGAGGTTGGTAAAGTAGGCGAGCAGCCACTGAAACACCGCCGATCCGGCGACGGCGGCTCCGATGAAGACCAGGGTGCGGGCGAGGGCGGTAAAATCGACCTGTCCGGCTTCCAGAATGCAGTCGACGGCATCGCCGATGAGCACGGGAATGAGCAGGGTCAGCAGGACGCTGATTAGGGCGGAGAGCATGGCCAGCACGAGGAAGGCGGTGTAGGGCCTTGTGTAGCGCAGCAGGCGGCGCAGGACATCCCGGTCAAATTTTTTCACACTCATTTGGACACCTCCTCGGCGGTGAGCTGGGACAGGCAGATTTCGCGGTAGACGGGGCAGGTGCGAAGCAGCTCCTCGTGGGTGCCCAGTCCGGCGGGTTCGCCGTTATCCAGGACCAGGATGCGGTCGGCGCTGCGGACGGCGCTTGCCCGCTGGGAGATGAGAACGACGGTCATTCCGGCGGTCTCCTGCTTCAGTGCACGGCGAAGGGCCGCGTCAGTTGCGAAGTCGAGGGCGCTCGAGGAATCATCGAGGATGAGCAGCGCGGGCGAATGGACCAGCGCACGGGCAATGGTGAGGCGCTGCTTCTGTCCGCCGGAGAAGTTCTTGCCGCCCTGCTCCACCCGGGATTCAAGGCGATAAGGGAGTTTTTCGACGAAGTCGGCAGCCTGAGCTGTTTTCAGTGCCGCCCAGAGATCCCCGTCGGAGGCGTCTTCATCCCGCCAGCGGAGATTCTGAGCGATGGTGCCCGAGATTACGGCGGCTTTCTGAGGAACGACGGAGACGAGCTGGCGCAGCTGGGCAAACGGGAAGGAGCGCACATCGCGGCCGCCGATGCGGATATGGCCGGAGGTCGCGTCGTAGAAGCGGGGAATGAGATTTGCGAGGGTGGATTTGCCCGAGCCGGTTCCGCCGATGATGCCGAGGGTCTCGCCGCGGTTCAGAGCAAAAGAGATGCCGGAGAGGGCGGGTTCGGCGGAGCCGGGATAGGTGAAAGAGACATTCTCAAAGGACAGGAAGGGCGCGGACTCTTCGAGGGAAACCGGGGCGGTCTGCTCTTCCCGGACCGAGGGCTTCATTTCGAGCACCTGATTGACGCGGGCGGCAGAGGCGGAAGCCTTGGTGAAGATGACCACCAGATTGGCGACAACGGTGAGGGCCAGGAGAATCTGGTTCATGTAGTTGACGAGCGCCACGATCTCTCCCTGAGTGAGGCGGCCGGTGTCGACCTGGAATCCGCCGAACCAGAGGATGGCGATGATGGCGGCGTTCATGATGAGCATGGTCAGCGGGTTCAAAAGGGCGGAAAGCCGTCCGACCCGCACGGCGGTATCGGCGACGTCGTCACTTGCTTCGGCGAAGCGGCGCTGCTCGGACGCCTGCTTGGAGAAAGCGCGGATGACCCGCGCGCCCTCGAGATTTTCGCGGGTGAGCAGGGAGATGCGGTCGAGCTTTTTTTGCATGACCTGGAAAAATGGCACCGAACGGCTCATGACCAGGTACAGGACGAGCACGATGAGGGGAAAGGCGATCACGAAGATCAGGGAGAGCTGGACGTCGATGGTAAAGGCCATGACGACCGCTCCGATGGCGAGAAAGGGCGCGCGGACGACCAGCCGGATGAGCATGGCGACGGCGAGCTGGAGCTGGTTGACATCGTTGGTGATGCGGGTAATCAGGGAGTGTGGACCGAAGACGTCCAGTTCGGCGTGGGAGAGGGTGCCGACCTTGGCGAACATCTCACGGCGCAGGATGGTGCCGGTTCCCTGGGAGGCGATGGAGGCGTAGTACTGGCAGACGAGGGCGCATCCAAGGCTGACTGCGGCAATCAGGACGAGCAGGCCGCCCATCCACAGGACATAGCCGCTGTCTCCGGCTGCGACGCCGTCATCAATGATTTTTGCCATTACGAGCGGGACGAGCAGTTCGAGGACGGCTTCAATCCATTTAAACAGGGGACCGAGAATGAGGTGTTTTTTAAACTGACCCAGAAATCGTTTCAATTTCCACATGTGAAGTGTGTTCCTTTCGGAAAAATTTTTGAGGGATGCGGGTGAAGGCGCGGAGCCGCGGCTCAGTCTGTCTGGTCAAAGAAGCGGACAGTGTCTGCGAGGCTGCGTTTGGGGACGTGGTAGTCACGATTTTCGTCGAGAAAGTAGACGGGGGAACCGTTCCACTCCTCCAGGAAGGATTTGTGGGAGGGATAGCCGAAGGCGACCAGATTTTGCAGGACCAGGTGATCGGGCAGGCCGAAGTATTCGGTGAGAGCGGGGCGGTCGAAGGCACCGATAATGCAGCTTCCGACCCCGCGGTTCCAGGCGGCGAGGGTCATGTTCGACATGGCGAGGCCGGCGTCTACCGCGGCGGCAGCCTGCTTGGCGGTGGTTTCATCGACGAGAACGGCGACATAGAGGGTGGGGCGCTCTCCTTCCGCCGGGGTGCCCTGTTCGGGCGGGAGATAGGCGGCCCACCGGGTGTGCGCAAAGACCTGGGCGGCCTGTTCGGGGCGGCGTACAACCAGATAGCGAAGCGGCTGGCGGTTGGCGCCGCTGGAAGCGACGCGGGCGGCCTCCAGAATGTCGGAGAGGACCTCGTCCGGGACGGGACGGCCGTCGAAACGGCGGTAGGTGCGGCGGGTTCTGAGCAGTTCCATCAATTCCATGACAATACTCCTTTCGGAAGAAAGCGGTCAGCGCGCGTCGATCTGTCCGAGGACTTTGCCGATGCTGTCCTGGATGAGAAGGTCCGCCTGGCTGTCGTAGGGGGTGGGGCTTTTATTGATGATGACGGTCCGGCTGCCGCGGTAGTAGCCCAGCAGGCCGGCGGCGGGGTAGACGGCGAGGGAGGTGCCGCCCACGATGAGCAGATCGGCGCGGCGGAGAGCGGAGATGGACTTTGCGAGGGTGTCCGAATCGAGGGATTCGCCGTAGAGGACGACATCCGGCTTGATAATGCCGCCGCAGGGGCAGTGCGGGACGCCGGAGGACGCCAGCATCTCTTCCAGCGAGAAGAAGCGGCCGCAGCGGGTGCAGAAATTGCGGTGAATGGAGCCATGGAGCTCGAGGACATTCCGGCTGCCTGCCGCCTGATGGAGGCCGTCGATGTTCTGGGTGATGACGGCGAGAAGCCGGCCGGCACCTTCGAGTTCGGCGAGTTTTTGGTGGGCGGGGTTGGGCTGAACGCCGGTAATCAGCATCTTTTCGCGGTAAAAGCGATAGAACTCGGCGGGATTTTCCTCAAAAAAGCCGTGGCTGAGAATGGTTTCGGGCGGGTAGGCCCACTGCTGGGCGTAGAGGCCGCCGGTGCTGCGGAAATCGGGAATGCCGCTTTCGGTCGAGACGCCCGCGCCGCCGAAAAAGACGGCCGAGCGGCTTTCCCTGATCCAGGCTTGCAGGGTGTTCAGCTCAGAAGGCGTGCACATGCTGCTGCACCTCCTTCAAAATCAGGGCAACCGGGCAGTGGTCGGAACCGGTGACATCGGTGAGAATACGGCTGTCTTCGACAAACGGGCGCATCCGGTCGGAGACGAGGAAATAGTCAATGCGCCAGCCGGCATTTTTCTCCCGCGCTTTAAAACGGTAGGACCACCAGCTGTAGACGCCCTCCCGGTCGGGATAGAGGAAGCGGAAGGTGTCGGTGAAGCCGCTGTCCAGAAGCGCGGTCATCTTGGCGCGCTCCTCGTCGGTGAAGCCGGCGTTGCGGCGGTTGGTTTTGGGATTTTTAAGGTCAATCTCCCGGTGGGCGACATTCATATCGCCGCAGATGACGACTGGCTTTGCGGCGTCGAGGGAAGTGAGGTAGGCGCGGAAGGCGTCCTCCCACCTCATGCGGTAATCGAGGCGGGCAAGCTCAGCCTGGGAGTTCGGGGTGTAGACATTCACCAGGAAAAAATCCGGGTATTCGGCGGTGATGACCCGGCCTTCGGCGTCATGCTCCGGGATTCCCAGGCCGTACCGGACGGAGAGCGGCTCCGTTCTGGTGAAGAGGGCGGTGCCGGAATAGCCCTTTTTTTCGGCGCTGTTCCAGTACAGGCGGTAGCCGGGGAAGGAGAAGTCAGCCTGTTCGGGCTGCATTTTCGTCTCCTGAAGGCAGAGAATATCGGGAGCTTCGGAGGAGAGAAAGCTGTTGAAGCCTTTGGTCATACAGGCGCGCAGGCCGTTGACATTCCATGACATGAGTTTCATCGGATCGGTCCTTTCTGAAGACAGCGGTTGTTTCCGCGATCGTCCGTTTCTATTGTAACACAAAAGCGCGGGGAGTCTCAATGCTTTTTTAAAAAATGCGGTGCGTGTCAGATTTCCCGCAGGGCAGCTTTTATCGGGATAAAGAAAAATCTGGGGAAAGGGAGCGTGGAAAACATGACGGAAAACAGGTGCGCTTCCCGGGGAGTGCCGGGCCGGGAGTGGAAGATGCTGGGCTTGTGCCTGCTGGCTGCTGCTGCCGGACAGCTCTTGCAGGCGGTGTACACGATGCTGTACGGAGGGGCGGAAGCCGGGCGGAGCGCGGTCTCGCTGCTGCTGGCAGCCGCCGGAATGACAGCCGCCTTTGTCCGGTTTGCGCGGCCGGAAAAGGGGGCGGCGTTCGGTTATGCGGCGATGGTGGGGACGGCGTTCTGCGCCGCCGCCAGCCGTCTTCTGCGGGAAGCGCCCGGGATAGGGGAGCTGGCAGCGCCGTTTTGGCTGAACGCGGGAACCTTCGCCTGCCTGGCGCCGGTGGGATATGTCTTTTACCTTTGGGCGATGCGGGGAAAGGGACTGTTGGGGCTGTTGGGTTGCTACGCTGCCTTTTTGCCGTTTGGCGTCCTGCTGTTCGCACTGCAAAACCCCGCGGCGATGGTGGCGGCGGGGGGAATTTCGGCAGGTCTGCTCTGTTTTGCGGCCGCCGGCGGATGGTTTGGGGGCCGGAAAGTGGGACAGACGGCGCTGGCGCTCGGCATCGCGGGGCTGATCTGCGGCCTGATGAGATTTCTGCTGCGGCAGGATCCGTTTTTTGCGGAGCAGCTCGAGGCGCGGCTGCATCCGGAGCGCGACCCGCTGGGGGACGGGTACCGCGCGCTCTGCCTGCGGGAGCTGAGCCGGGCCATGCGTTTTGCAGGAAGGGGAGAGGAGGTGCAGCTTCCCGGCGGCGCGGATGCACAGGAATTCTTCGCGGCGGTAAAGGGGGTCGAGCTGCCGCGGCTGATGTACAGCTGCGGATGGTGGATTGGACTTGCGGCGGGACTTGCGGCGGCGGGAATGATCGCGGGACTCGCGCTTCTGGTCTGGAAAAGGGCGGAAAGCCGGATGGGAAAATGGATGGGAGCCGCGGTGCTGCTGCCGGCTGCGGTGCGGACGGCGCTCTTTTTTGCGGAGTGTCTGGGGTATGGCGGGGTTCGCGACGCCTCGCTGCCGTTTCTCACCGGGGATCCGGCGGAATTGCTCTGCGAGGGACTCTGCGTGGGGGTGCTGGCCGCGGTGCTGCGGGCGGACGGCGTCTTTCTGGCAGCGGAACGGAAGGCTGTTTCGCGGCGGCTCAACTATCCGTTTATCCGGCTGATGCTGTGGCTGCGCCGGTGACGGACGGTTCAGAAGGGGCGGAAGGAATTCCGCCCTTTTTTGCAGGGCATCTCAGAGCTGGCCCCGGTTGCGGTAGATTTTGATCGCATCGAGGATGCAGGATTCGCTGACATTAAAGTAGTCGGCGAGCTCCCAGGGTTCGGTGCAGCCCAGCCGGATCTGCTCGCGCAGCTCGTCGATGGGGACCAGGTAATTGACCACCCAGGCGGCGCAGCGGTACTCGTTGCGCATGATCTGAATGGGGTCGTCGCCAGGCCGGTGGAGGGTGCCGGTTTCGATGTGTCCCATTTCGTGGGAGAGGTGTTCGAGCTCCTGCCGTTCGCTGCGGTTTTCGCGGGGATTGAGGGCGATTGCGCTGAAGCCGTCCCCTGAAACGGCAGCGGCGGCGGGTTCGCCGATATCGTAAAAATAGACGCCGATCTCATGGGCTTCCGCGATTTCATAAAGCTTTTGCAGTTTATCCATGATATCCCTTCTCGCTGGCCGGCCGGGTCAGCGTTTCTTTTTTTCCTGTTCTTTCGCGAAGCGAGCGAACTCGAGGATTCGCGAGAGCGTCTCCTCCGAAACACCGGCGGTTTCGTGATACAGCGCGTACTGAATGTCGCTCATCCGGGTGGAGTCGGGCGCGTCCTTCAGGAGGGTGTCGGTGGTGACGCCGAGATAGCCGGCAATTTTCTGAAGGGTATCCGCGCGCGGAGAGCCGCCGCCTTTCCATTTGGAAAGGTTGCCGCTCGAGAGCCCAAGTTCCTTGACCATATTTGTTACAGAGATTCCCTTTTCCCGACAGATTTCACACAGTTTGTCATAAAACACAAAAATCACTCCTAAAAATTGTTCGATCATCCAATACATTCCAAATGAACGCAAAATCGCTTGACAACATTCTTAAAAGAATGTATAATACGGATATCAGGGCAATTCTTCTTCCGAAAACGCTCAGATAAGCGGAAAGATAAATTCCAAAAGGAATATACTGTTTCTCTTTTATTGTATCTGGGAATGGGAGAAAAATCAAGGGGTTTTGCAAATTTTCAGGAGGTTTTTTGATGAAAATGAAAAATGTCTTTGCGAAGCTGCGTTCGATTATCCTGACGGACTGCAAGGAGCTGTTGTTTGCGGACTGTTCGGAAAAAGACGGGGTATTTTTGATCCTCTACCGGGACGGCGTGGGACGGAAATGTTCCATCGCGTTTCGAAGGGAGGGGCGCTGAATGACCGGCAGGCAGAAGCGGGCGGCCGCGGCGCTGGCCGGCCTGGACGGAGAAGAGCGGGTGCTGCGGGCGGCGGAGGCGGCCGGGGTTTCTCTGGAGACGCTGACCGGCTGGATGGCCGGGGAGGAGTTCAAGCGGCAGTACCGCGAGCTGGCTGACCGGGAGAGCGACGCGGAGCGCGGGGCGGTCTGGCAGGCGCTGGTGGATCAGTGCCAGGGGGGAAATCTGGCGGCGATCAAGCTGTATTTTGAGCTGAAGGACGGCCCGGCGGGAAGGGGAAGCCGGGGAGAGGTCCGGATTGTGGACGATGTGTAAGGAGGTTCCATGGAGGAACGAGCGGTATCCGGGGTGATTGCTCCGGCGTTTTACGAGCTGCACCGGCAGCTCCGGGAGGAGGACATCACCCATTACTGGCTGGCCGGCGGCCGGGGGAGCGGAAAATCCTCGGCGGTGAGCGTGGAAATTCTGCTGGGGCTGATGCGGCACCCGGAAGCGCACGCGGCGGTGTTTCGCAAGGTGGGGGCGACGGTGCGGGAAAGCGTCACCGAGCAGCTTTTGTGGGCGGCGAACGCGCTGGGAGTGCGGGAGCTGTGGGAGGTCAAATTTTCGCCTGCCACCCTCATTTACCGGCCGACCGGCCAGCGGATCTTCCTCAGGGGGGCGGACGATCCGCGCAAACTCAAGTCGATGCGGCCGGAGAAAGGGTACATCCGCTATCTCTGGTACGAGGAGGCGGACGAATTCTCCGGAGCGAAGGAACTGCGCTCCATCAATCAGAGCCTGATGCGGGGCGGAGAACGGTTCGCGGTCTTTTACACCTTCAATCCGCCGCGCAGCGCAGCCCACTGGATCAACCGGGAGCTGAGCCGGGCAGGCCTGCGCGGGGACAGTGCGGTTCACCGGTCCGACTATCGGGGAATGCCCAGAGCGTGGCTGGGAGAGACGTTTCTGGCCGAGGCGGAGCGGCTGAAGGAGGAGCAGCCGCTGGCCTATGCCCACGAATATCTGGGAGAGGCGGTCGGGACGGGCGGGGAGGTGTTTCCCAACGTGACGCTGCGAAAAATTGAGGATGCAGAAATCAGGAGCTTCTGCCGGGTACGGCGGGGGATCGACTGGGGCTACGGGGCGGATCCGTTTGTCTATCTCGCGGCGGAATACCGGCCGCGGAAGCGGGAGCTGCTGGTCTATCACGAATTCTGGAAGAGGCGGGCGGGTTACGATGAAATTGCGGCCCGCATTCGGGAGGAGAACCCGCTGCGGGAGGCGGTCTGCGCGGACAGTGCCGAGCCGCGCTCCAACAGTGAGCTGAAGGCGCGGGGAATCCGGGTGCTGCCGGCAAAAAAGGGGCCGGGGAGCGTACAGCATGGGATCGGCTGGCTGCAAAATCTGGCGGCAATCGTCATTGATCCGGTGCGGTGCCCCAACGCGGCGCGGGAATTTGGGGAATACAGCCTGACGCCGGACGGAAACGGCGGATTTCTGGCGGGATTTCCGGACCGGGACAACCACTGCATCGACGCGCTGCGGTACGCCTGTGAGCGGGAGATGCGGGGAGCGGGCGTGAGCTTTTTTTAGGGAACGGCGGGAGCTACATGGGAAAGGGAGGAGAACATGACCGAGACGGAAAAAATCATCCGGCAGATCGAAAAATGTGCGCCGGCGGCGGAGGCGGAAGTGGTTTCGCTGGAGGCGGAGCGGTTTCTCAAATCGGAGGAACGGCAGTGGATGCTGACCGGACAGCGGTATTATCAGAACGAGGGGGACATCTGCTGGCGAAGGAGGCTGGTGATTGGGGAGAACGGGCTTCCGCAGGAGGATCCGACGCTGACCAACCGCAAAATCGCACACGGATTTCTGCGCAAACTGGTGGACCAGAAATGCCAGTATCTGTTTGGGCGGCCGTTTACCATCCGGGCGGAAAACGCGGATTTTGCGGCCGAAATTGAGCGGATTTTTGACCGCGGAATGCGCAACCGGATGAAAAATCTCTGCAAGGAGGCTGTCAACAAGGGTATCGGCTGGCTGTTGGCCTATGTGGAGGATGGGCAGCTCCAATTTGCCAAAATTCCTGCGGAGCAGGTGGCACCGCTCTGGGCGGACGAGGAGCATACCCGGCTGGACGGCGCGGTGCGGATATACGAGGTGGAATGCTACGCGGGGCGGGAATGCCGGCATGAGACCCGGGCCGAGCACTGGCACCGGGACGGCGTCGACACCTACATCTGGCGGGACGGAAAGTTGTTCGCAGACCCGGAAAACTGGGGTCGGGCGCACCTGTACATTGACGGGAAGCCGTACAATTTTGAGGAGATCCCGCTGATCCCTTTCAAATATAATGAAGAGGAGCTGCCGCTCATCCGATTTGTCAAGCCGCTGGTGGACGACTACGACCTGCTCAAGAGCGAGGATGCGGACAATCTGCTGGATAATCCCAATGCAGTGATGGTGCTGACCAACTACGACGGGGAGGATTTGGGGGAATTCCGGCGGAATCTGGCCCAGTACAAGGCGGTCAAGGTGAGCGACAACGGCGGACTGGAGATCAAATCGGCGCCGCTCTCGACAGAGGCGGTCAACGCGCATCTGGAGAGGACCCGAAAGGACCTTTACGAGGCGGGGAGGGGGGTGGACACCCAGCGGGAGAACTTCGGAAATCTGAGCGGTGTGGCGCTCAAATTTCTGTACGCGGATCTCGACCTCGACTGTGCAGGAATTGAAACGGAATTCGCGGCGGGATTTGAGAAGATGCTGCGGTTTATCCGGTGCTGGCTGCTGCTGTCGGGACGGGGAGATTTTTCCGGGGAAGAGGCGCGGCTCATTCTCAACCGGGACATTCTCCTCAACGAGGCGGAGGCGATCGAAGGGTGCGTGCAGTCGGCGGGCATTCTCTCGGAGCAGACAATTCTGGAAAATCACCCCTGGATTGAGAGCGCGGCGGAGGAAAAGCGGCGGATTCTGCGGGAAAAGGGGGGAGAAATACCGGGCGGAAATTAAATCAGCAGGGCGGGCGGGAGGGAATTTTGCGAGGAGGAGTGCAGTGATGACAGGATTGGAAGAGCTGGTGCGGTCTCTGGAGCGGGAGGACGGTCTGGTGCCGGCGGAGGAGCTTTTGCAGGCCGCGGCCGGACTGACAGCGGACAGGGAAAGCACCTGGACGGCGGAACGCAGGGAATTTCTGCTCAGAGAGGCGTTCTGGAGAGCGGGCGCGCGGGAGGCAGACTATCTGGCCTACCGGTACCGGAAGGAGGCGGTCTTTTCCGAGGATGGCGCTTTGCAAAACGGCGAGGAGCTGGTGCGCAGGGCCAGGGAGGAGCTGCCGGAATTTTTTGTCCGGCGTCAGCCGAAGCTGACAGGCGTGCGCCCGCAGGAAGGCAGGAGCAGCGGGTACGCGCAGCGGAGCCTGGAGGGAATGAGCTACGCCGAACGGGCGGAACTGTTTTCCCGGGACAAAGAGCTGTACCGGCGTTTGAGAGGGTTTTAGGCTGAGAAAGAAAAGGAGGAATGCAAATTGGCAACCAATGAAAATCTGACAACTTTGGGTGATCTGGTCAATCCGCAGGTGGTGGCCGATCTGGTCAATGAGAAACTGGGCGAGGCAATTCAGGTGCTGCCGCTGTGCGCGGTCGACCGGACGCTGGAAGGCTGTTCGGGCAGCAAGGTGCTGGTGCCGAAATACGCCTATATCGGCGACGCGGTGGATGTCTCGGAAGGGGCGTCCATCCCCATCAACCAGCTGACCGCGACCACAGCCGAGCTGGTTATCAAAAAGGCGGGCAACGGCGTTGAGCTGACCGACGAGAGCCTGCTGAGCGGCTACGGCGATCCGCTGGGCGAGGCGGTGCGGCAGCTCACCGTTTCCATCGCCAACAAGGTGGACAAGGACGCGATGGCCTGTCTGGAGGGGATCAAGGCCGATATGACCTGCGACCAGTCGGCTGCGGTCATTTCCGCCGACGTGGTGGCGGATGCGCTGGTCAAGTTCGGCGATCAGTGCGACGGGCCGAAGGTGCTGCTCATCTCGCCGGCGCAGCTTGCCTCTCTGCGCAAGTCGGAGAGCTGGATCAAGGCGACGGACATGGGCGTGGCGGCGCTGATGCAGGGAACGGTGGGCATGATCCACGGCTGCCAGGTCGTGCTTTCCTCCAAAATCAAGGCGTCGGCCGGCGTCTACACCAACTACATCGTGATGCCGGGGGCGCTCGCGGTACTGCTCAAGCGGGACACCGAGGCGGAAATGCAGCGCGACATTGTTCACAAGACGACGGTCGTCACCGTCGACAAGCACTACACCGTTCACCTCGCCAACGAGAGCAAGGCGGTCAAGCTGCTGGTCAAGGAGGGCTGAGATGGATTTCAGGGAGGCCGCGCGGACGCTGATCGGCGGAGAAATCGACGAGGAGCGGTTTGAGTTCTGCGCGGAGGATGTCGGACAGTACATCCGCGCGTATTGCGGGACGGCGGAGGTGCCGGACGGCTGCGAGGCGGTGGCGGCCAGAATGCTGGCGGCGGCCTACCGGGAGGATCCGGCCGGAGCCGGGGCGGTCAGATCGGTGAGCCGGGGAGATTACAGCGTGAGCTTTGCCGGCGGCGGACAGGAGCGGTTTTCCTCCTTTGACGGGCGGTTACAGGCGTTCCGCCGGATCAAGTGGTGATGCGGAGAGGAGGACTGACGATGGGGCTGAGGCAGATACTGGAGGCGACCTATGAGGGCCGGATGACGGCATACAGGCGCATTTTTCAAGAAAAAGAGGGCCGGACAGTCCAGGAGGAGGTCCTCCTTTTCAAAAATGTCCCCTGTGCGCTGAGCTGGGGCGGCGGGATGCAGAAGCGGGGAAGGACCGTGGAGCAGGAAAAGCTGCCGCACATCCGGAATGAGGCGCGGGTCTTTCTTTCGCCGGAAATCGAACTTCCCGCTGGCTGCCGGGTGATAGTCAGCCAGCATGGTGCAACACGGGAGTTTGTCTCCAGCGGAGAGGGGATCGTGTACCCGACCCATCAGGAGATTCTTCTGACAAGAGAGGGGATGGCGTGATGGAAGAGCTGCTGGTAAAGGCGGTGCTGGCGCTGATTCGGGATGCTCTGCCGGAGGCGCGGGTTTTCACCGAGACTGTCCGGCAGGGATATGAGGGGCCGGCGGTTTTCCTCACCCTCGAGCGCTGCGCGGTGAAGCGGGAGATGGGAAACCGGTTTCGGGCGGAGGGGGAATTCTCCCTCCGGGCCGACCCGGGAGAGGCGGATCTATTCAGCGGCGCGGAAATGCTTGCCGGGCTGGAAACCGGGATGCGGGGCAAACAGGGTGTCTCCCTGGAGGAGGGGAGCGTTTCGGCGGACGGCGCCGCGGCGGCAAAGGTCCGGGCGCAGGCGGTCGGGTTCTGGCAGGAAGCGGCGCCGGCAATGATGGGGAAAATGAAGTACAGCATCGCGCTGTGGCGTGTATGGAAGGGGGGTAAGACGGGATGTGGACCTTTTTTGTGCCAGAAGCTGGTGCG
>CALXIG010000052.1 GCA_944388305.1 uncultured Clostridia bacterium | reverse complement strand
GTGCCCGGCACTGCATGAGAGGCGGGCGTGGGCGTTCATGTCCTCGATGATGTGGCCGATATACTGCACCCCGTGCGCCCGGCACCAGTCCCCGAGCTGGCGGCAGAAGGCATCGCGGTAGAGGCGTGTGAGGACATCCATATACTGGAAGCGCAGTTCCTTTCCGGCGTCTCCCCAGCCGTACCAGAGGGCGGGAAGGCGGGGGCGGCGCGCCCTCCGCACCGCCGGTCCAGCTCGGCCGCGAGTTCTTCGCTCCAGGGGAGGGCCAGTCCGGGCAGCCCCAGCGTCCTGTTTTTCATACCGGGATCGGGAACGCCGCGGCTGAAGAAAGCGTTGCCGAAGGAGGGCTCATCCGAGAAAAATCCGGCGAGCGTTCCGCCGAAGTACTTCCTGAAGTGGGCGTAGTGCGGCTCATAGACCGCCTCGATGAGGGTGCTGACCGACTCACGGTCGATCAGGTGGATGTATTCCGCCTGCCGGCCCGGCGCCCCTTCGCGGGACTGATAGAGAAAAAATACCCGCCAGCAGCCTTCCGGGATATCGGTGAGCAGCACGCCGTCCCGCAGCCTGTCTGTCACATCGACAGGTTCGCCGCAGAGCTCCTCTCCGCTGCCCGCGCGCCTGCACAGAAAGACGCCGGTAAGGCGGTCTTCCGCCGGACGCTGCGGCTCCAGAAAGGCGGCCTGCGCCACCGGCCCGATGGCGTCTGCGTGAAACTCAACCAGGTGCCATTTGCGGCGCTCCGGGTATTTTTGAGAAATCAGGCCGTTGGCCCAGCCGGTGGGGAAGTGGCGGTCATCCAGGATCCAGACCTGCATTCCGCGTTTTTCGGCCTCCTCCAGGACGATTCCCAGATCCCTCCACCAGCCGGGTCCGGCAAAATCGCTGTGGGTGCGGGATTCGACGCAGAATGCCCGCGCGCCGCTTTGCCGGACGGTCTCCACCTGACGGGGAAGGTCCCCGGTCTTCCCATCCTGCATCCACAGAAAGGGCAGCAGGCAGTTGTGCTCTCTGCCTTCCAGAATTTCCTGCAATTGCTGATCCATGTCGTTCCTCCTTTTTCCATTGACGGAAATTAACGGAAAGGGAGCCTGCGGGAGGCCCCCTCTCTGCGGTGTTATTTGGTTTTGGCCAGATACCGGTCATACATCGCCTGATAGATGCTGATGACTTCGTCAACGCCCATCTGCTTTACATTATCCACATATTCATCAAATTTGTCAAGAGGCTCCTGACCGATGATAAATTTCATCAGCATTTCCGAGGTGTAGGTGTTGATGTCTGCGCCCTTTTTGCTGATGATATCGCCTTCTTCCTCAGTGGAAAAGAGAACCGGCATACACATTCCGGTGTCTTCGGCGGACCATTTGGCGGCGGCCTCCTCCTGCTGCGGGGAGCTCAGGTTGATGGCGGAGTAGGAATCCAGGTAAAAAGCGGAGAAGTAACCGTAAATCGGAACGGCGTAACTCGCGACCGCGTCCAGCTTGGTCAGCCCATCGGGATTGTTCATGATGAGGTCGGTGTACTGCGGCTTGCCGTCGACGATTTCATAGCTTTCGCCCTCCTTGCCCCAGTTCAGGAGGGTGCGGCCCTCATCTCCGTAAAGGTAGTCGATGAGGCGGACCGATTCGACAGGATGTTCGTTTGCGGTGGAGATGGCGCTGCACTGGTTGCCGATTCCCTGAAGGATGGAGTCATAGACGGTGTAGGAGATGCCGTCCCCGGTCTGCGGGCTGTTGACGCCGATCAGCTCATAGCCGGGGGTTGTTTCCGGACCGGTCAGATTGTAGCTGCCGAGCTGGGAGCCGATGGCGCCGACAAAGGCCCCCGCAATCCCGCTGGTCATCTTTTCGTCAATGTTTTTGCGGGCGTTGGTGGGAAATTCGGGGTCGATGAGTCCCTCGCTGTACCACTTGTTCATCTCGGCGAGAAATTCCTTGAATTTCGGCTGGATCGGGCCGTAGGCGATTTTTCCATCCTGTTCGGGGTCCGGATAATACCCGCTGCGGACCTTGTAGGCGGTGGAGAAGTTTAAGATTTCGCCCATGCCGCTGGATGCGATATAGGGAATCTCATCCGCCTCGCCGTTGCCATTGGGGTCGCCGTTTTTAAAGGCGGTGAGGACCTCGTACCATTCGGGAATGTTGGTGGGAACCTCGAGATTCAGCGTTTCGAGCCAGTCGTTGCGGATCATGAAGCCGCCGGTCGCATTGATGATGGGGTCCGGGACTGCGTGGATGAAGCCGTAGATTGCGCCGTCGTCGAGGGTCGAGTTGGGCTGCGCGGTGGGAATGCTGTCGATAATCGCGCGATAATTGGGAATGTATTCCTCATACTGCCGCAGGTCGACAATAATTTCATCGGTAATCGCCTTGCCGGGGCCGCCGGCAAAATTGATCCACTGCCAGGTGATGATGTCCGGAAAGTCGCGGGAGGCAATGCGGACGTTGAAGGTGTCGTTTTCGCTTCCCACCGGCGGGTGGATGAACTCAATGTCGATGCCGGTGCGCGCCTGGATCTCCTGCCAGCAGTACTGATCGTCGGCGGACTGAATGACATTCGAGTTGTAGAGCGGGACAAACCAGCTGAGCGTCAGGCTGCCGTCGCTGATCGGAAGACCGGACGCAGGTTCCTTCTCTCCGGAAGAGGCGGACTGCGGCGCCGGGTCGGACGGCAGCTCGCTTGCGGATTCCGGAGCGGTTTTCTCCCCGCAGGCGGGGAGGAGCAGGGCGCACAGAATGGCGGCAAGCAGGGCGGATGCAGTTTTTTTCATGATAAATCCTCCTTACATTTGGTCAGGGACCTTTGTTTATTCCTTGATCGCGCCGATCATGACACCTTTGACAAAATGCTTCTGCAAAAAAGGATAGATGCAAAGGATCGGAACGGTCGCTACCATAATGGTTGCATATTTGATGGTCTGTTCGACGGAGAGGCGGTCCATCGCGCCGGTGTCAACCGTCATACTGTCCATCGCATTGATGACCAGAATTTCCCGCAGAATGAGCTGGAGCGGGAACATCCTGCGGTCGGTCAGGTAGAGGGAGGCGTTGAACCAGGAATTCCAGTGGCCGACGCCGTAATAAAGGACCATAACCGCCATGGTGGGAATGCTCAGCGGGACCACGATGCGGGTCATGACGGCCCATTCCCCTGCTCCGTCCAGCCGCGCCGATTCTTCGAGGCTCTCCGGAATGGAGCGGAAGGCGGTGCGCATGATAATCAGGTTGTAGGTGCTGATGAGGCCGGGGAGCAGGATCGACCACACCGTGCCGATCATGTGAAGCTGTTTAATCAGCATGTAGGACGGGATCATGCCGCCGCTGAAAAACATGGTAAAAACGATCAGCTTCATGACGATCCCTGAAAACCGGATATTCCGCCGGGACAGCCCATAGGCAAGGACAGTGGTGAACAGAAGGTTCAGCGCTGTCCCGAACACCAGATAGAACAGCGTGTTGAGATATCCGGTGGCAATGTTCGGATTTTCCAGCACTGCCTGATACGCCGCGAGCGAAGGATGCTCCGGCCAGAGCATCAGCCCCCTGCTGGTCATGACGTCCGCTGCGCTGCTGAAGGAAGCGGCAGCGACAAACCAGAGCGGGTAGATCGTGATGACGGCGAGCAGGACCATCAGCGACGAATTCAGAAAGGTAAAGAGATAATCTCCGACCGTCTTTTTGATTTTCATGCCAATCCCTCCTACCACAGGCTTGTTTCGGTCATTCGCCTGCTGATGAAATTTGCCGCGACCAGCAGGAAGCAGTTAATGACCGAGTTGAATACGCCGACTGCCGCGCTATAGCTGAAATTGCCCTCCAGAATGCCTTTGCGGTAGACAAAGGAGGAGATGACGTCCGCTGTCTCATAGGTGATGGGATTGTAGAGCAGAATGATTTTTTCAAAGTTGACATTCATCATCGAACCGATCTGAAGAATCAGCATGATGATGACGGTGGGCATAATGCCGGGGAGGCTCACGTGCCAGATTTTGGAGAAGCGTCCCGCCCCGTCGATAGTGGCAGCTTCATAAAGTTCGGGGTTGATGCCGGAAAGCGCCGCAATATAGAGGATGGATCCCCAGCCTGCGCCCTGCCAGATACCGCTTGCGATGTAAATGGTGCGGAAGAGAGAAGGTTCCATCAAAAGGTTGGAGGGTGTGCCGCCGAAAAAGGTGATTATCTGATTGATGAGGCCGTTTGTCGAGGTGAAATCAATAATCATGCCGGCGGCAACGACCATTGAAATGAAATGGGGAAAGTAGGTGGCTGTCTGAATAAACCGTTTGAACCCCTGGCAGGAAATCTCGTTGAGCAGCAGCGCGAGAATGATCGGAATGGGAAATCCCCAGAGCAGCTGGTAGAGATTGATCAGGATGGTATTTTTGAAGATCCGTCCAAAATAGACGCTGTTGAAGAAATCCAGGAAATTTTGAAATCCGACCCACTCGCTGTGCAAAAAGCCCCGGCCCGGCGAGTAATCCTGAAACGCCATCACAATGCCGAACATCGGCCCGAAATGAAAAATCAGGTAATAAAGGAATCCGATTCCGATGAGAAGATACACTATTTTGTTTTTGCGCAGCTCCCGCAGAAGCGCGCTTCCGCCTGATTGTCTGATTGCCAATGAAAACACCTCCGTTGCGGTTGGTTTGACTACAAGGCTTATTATAGGCAGCATCCGGCAAAAAAGATAGAATCAGTTCTTTTTTGTGTATGCTTTTTTCAAGATTTGCTGTTGCCAGTTTTTTAATGCGCTGTCACTTTTTTGGATTTTGTCTCGGCAGCGGCGTTTGCTGAACGCCGGAAAAGCTGAGAACCGGCGATTTTCCGAGATTTTTGCCCCAATATCTGTAGATTTCTCCATGGTTGACAATTCTCGGGAACTATGTTTTAATATTTCTTGAAATCATGCATCGGAGGAAGGCAGCATGAAAACGCCACGGAAGCAAAGCGTATACTTCTATTTTCTGCTCTGTAATCTGGTCATTATCATTGTCCCGGTGGTCATCAGCATTACCGCCCACCTCAACGCGAATCATGTCGTACGGAGTATGTTGACGGATCACGCGAATATGATGCTCAGCCAGTCGAGTTCTGTCATCGAAGAGCGCGTCCGGCAGGTGAAGGATATGGCGCTGAACATCTCCACCAATTCCAGCGTGCTGGATTTTTCCTATGAAATCGAAAGCTATGGCGTGGACGGCATCTACGGCAATTACCTGATTAACAAGGTGTTTCGAGACTGGACCTCCACCAATTCCTACACCGATCAGATTTTTGCCTATTTCAGCAGTCCGGATATCGTGGTGGCATTAAATGACAACGCCTGGAATCTGGAAGATTTTCTCTTCCGCCGCATCGGCATGGAGCAGAAAGACAGCCTGCTGTGGGGGAAAAAGCTGCGTGCTGGCGCTACCTTCAGTTTTGTCCCGTATGCGCACGGAGAAGAAATTACGCTCTTTTATATTCAGAATATTCCGTTTACTTACAGCGGGCCGGACTGCGACAAACTGGTCCTCTGTCTGGATCGCGATTTTTTCGGTGATGTTTTTTCCGCGGACGACCTGTCCCCCGACTCCTTTTCCATGATTGTCAACAGTCAGAATGACGTTTTGTATCAGGACGGCGATGTTCTGCTGGCGGATTTCTTCTCCTACCGCGCCGGCCATCCTGCGGGAAACGAGGTCTATCGGGCGGAGAACGGGCAGAAATACATGATTTCTTATGTGACCTCTCAGGAGAACGGGTGGCAGTATGTTTCGATTATTCCGCTTTCCTACCATCTGCGAAAGGTGCAGAATCTGAACCGCATCACCGTTCTCATCACCTGCGCCGGCATTCTCGCGGGGCTTTTGCTGTCTCTGGTTTTTGCGCGCAAGCATTATGCGCCGGTGAAGAAAATTTCCAGTCTGGTCGAGCACGACCTGTCCGGAAATCCGGCGGAAAGGGGCGGCGGCAATGAGTGGGGGACGATTGAGAAGGCGATTCACCACTATCAGTTTTCGGCTGCCCAGTCACAGAAGAATCTGCGCGACAAGCAGGCTGTATTGCGGGAGATCGCGCTGTTCCGCCTGCTTTCCGCGCAGAAAATGGACGAGATCGGCGGCAATGAGATCCCCGGTGAAAGCGGACTTCAATACCAGAATGAGCGCTTCCTCTGTGCGCTTTTGGAGACGCCGCAGGATTGCGGGGCGGATACGAAGATTTTTGTCCTCCAGCTGAACAATGTTGCGAACGATATCGGAAAATTTGTCGGCAGAATTGATGCGATCCACTATCTCGGCGGAAGTTACGCCCTCGTGCTCAATCTGCTCAACGAGATTCCGGACATGGCCAGCCAGCTGGACGCTTTCTTTCACACACTGATCGAGATTCTGGAGGAACAGCTTGGTATTTCCTGCCTGATTTCCATCGGAAATATTTACCATCGCATCCCGGGCATCGGCAAATCCTTCGGGGAGGCCTGCAAGACGCAGGAGTACCGCCGTTTTGGAAACAGCAGCCGGATTCTGCGATATTTTGACATTCACAATCTCGAAACCAAATATTTTTATCCCATTTCCATCGAGCTGGAACTGATGAACGATGTCCGCCAGGGAAAATTCGACCGGATCGCTGCGACGCTGGATATGCTGATTGACAAAAATTTCAATGAGATGAAGCTCTCCGACGAGATGGCGACCTGCCTCCTGTTTGAAATCTTCAGCACCTCGGTTAAGACTCTCAACGATTTGCAGATTGACCCAAAAGATGTTTTTCCGAGCGGCTACCATCCGCAGGAGCTGCTGCTTCATCAGAAAAATCCGGAGGCGATCAAGGAGGTGCTCAGGGAGATCTACGGGAGAATCGGCCGCTTTATCCTTTCCAGCCGAAGAGACGGCGCCAGTCAGAAATGCGAGAAGATCAAGGCTTACCTCCAAACGCACTATCAGGACCCCAACCTTTGCCTCGCGATGGTCGCGGACGAATTTCAGATGAACCAGACCTATCTTTCCTTCTTTTTCCGGGAGGAGACAGGGGAGAATCTCATCAACTATGTGCGGAAGCTCAAGGTCGGCAAGGCCAGGGAATATCTGAGGCAGACCAGCCTGCCGCTCTCCGAAATCGCGGAGAAGGTTGGCTACAGCAACAGCAGCGTCCTCATACGGAATTTTAAGAAGGAGGAGGGGATGACGCCGAGCCAGTTTCGGGATCTGGGCAATCCGGGCTGCTAACATGGAGCTGCGTCACGCCGGAAAATCCCCGCCGTCTGAAGAAACGGCGGGGATCGTGCTTTTCAAAAATATGAGGCTGTCTGTTGACCGGCCTGCGCGGAGAATTGACAAAAATGCCGGTTCGGGATATAATAGAAATAAATCTGCCGCCTGGAATCGGAGCCGGCCCTTTGGAGCCTGCCGGGACTGCGCGGTTTTCAGGAAAACCGCGGCCATTTCCGGCAAGCCTGTCCGCGGGCTTTTCTTTTTGCCCAAAAACAACCGGCAGTTTCCGCCTGCGCGCAAAACAGCTGGCGCGGAATGCCGGGCGGTTTGGCGCCGCCGGAACGAAAGGAAGTCGACTATGGAAATTTTGCCGATCAGGACGTCCGTAAAGGCGGAGGGACACACCGCGCAGTACCGGATGCACAAATATTTTGCCCGCCGGCCGCACAATGTCTTTGCGCACCTGATCCGGCACTACAGCCAGAAAGGCGACGTGGTGCTGGACTGCTTCTGCGGCGGCGGCGTGACAGTTTTCGAGGCTGCTGCTCTGGGGCGCAGGCCGGTAGGTGTAGATCTCAATCCGCTCGCCGTCTTCATTACAAGAATGCAGATGTTTCAGGGCGATATCTCCGAGCTGGAAAATCTGTACCGCCGTTTCCTGCTCACGCTTGAGAAAAAATACGGCGGCTGGTACGATGTGGAATTTGAAGACGACAGAGGGCGGGCCGCCTGGGTGGAATGGGTCTACACTGTAACCTGTCCCTTTTGCGGTGCGGAAATCGCACTGCTGGAATCCAACAAGGTCTCCAACGGCGTCTACCGCTGCCCCAACGAAGATTGCGCGGCGCATTCGGGCGTCAAGCGGGTCCTCTGCAAGCCGGAGGACAGCCGGCCGGTGCGGGCGCACTACCGCTCCGCCCTGACCGGGGCGATGCGGACGCGCGCAGTTTCCCTGTCCAATCTGCCGGCCTTTCAAAAGTATGATTTCCGGGAAATTTCGGACAGCCTGCCCGACAGGCCGGACTTCTCCATCCCGGACGACTGGGACCGGCAGTACGAGGACAAGCTGCGCCAGAAAGGCGTGCTGCACTACCGCGATTTCTTCACAGAACGCAACTTCGCGCTCAACTGCCTGATTTTTCATGAGATCATGCAGCTGAAGGAGACGACCTCTTTCCGGGAAAACGAGTACCTCTATTTCCTGTTCAGCTCCTCCCTGCGGTACACCAACAGAATGACCAGAGTGACCAGCAACTGGGAGGGCGGCAAGCCGACTGCGATGGATAAACATGCCTTCTGGCTGCCGAACCAGTATGTGGAAACCAACATCCTCGAGGTTTTGCATCAACGGGCGGATGCGATTCTCCGCGGATGTGCCTACTCCGCGGAGCACCTGCCCAAAGGGCTGAAGGAGGCACCGGACTTTGAGGCGCTGAAGGCCCGCGGCGGCTATCTGGCGCTCAACCGCAGCGCCTCCGAACTGCCGCTGCCGGATGAGTCGGTCGATGTCATCATCACCGATCCTCCGTACGGCAGCAATGTCCAGTACGCGGAGCTGTCGACCATCTGGAACGCCTGGTACGCCATCTACAGCGGGCTGGACCGCTATATTTATAAGGAAAAGGAAGCAGTTGTCAATCGAAAAAGCCAGTTTCCGGGAGCCAAATCGGTTCGCGACTATGAGGAGCTGCTGTACGAGGTCTACGCCGAGGGCGCGCGGGTTTTAAAACCGGGCGGGTATCTGGTGTTTACCTTTCAGAACAAGAACATCAAGGTCTGGGTCGCAATGCTGAAAGCGGTCGCGCGCGCCGGATTTTACCTGCCGGAGGACGGCATCCTGTTTCAGGATTACATTGATTCCTATAAAAATACGGCGCATCTGCGTTTTTCCGGCAACATCCAGGGGGATTTTATCTACTCGTTCCGGAAAGGTGCCGTCGAAATAGAACCGGACGGCGCCAGGAGTTTCTCCGAGATCATCCGCGATTCTGTGGAAGAGACGGTGGAAAAGCTGTTCCGGCAGCGCGCATCCTGCACCACCCCGGAGCTTTATCAGAAGCTGCTGGCGGATATGACGGGCAGGCTCATGCAGTACATCCTCTGGTGCCTGTCAACTGGCACAGAACTCGAGGACATCACCTCTTTTTCCAACGACTACCTGGAAAACCGGCTGAGAGAGACCCTGGTGTACGCGGACGGCGTCTGGAGGAGAGAATGAGTTTCATGCAAACGCTTTTGCAGACTGCAAAATTATATGACTCGGAGGAACTGCAGCGCTTTGTGCTGGAGCTGGAAACTGCCTTCGCCATCGAACCTGCGCGGGAAAAATATCACCGGCTGGTAAATTTTTCGGAAAATGAGGCGGTTCCCTACCACCAGTGGTTCCGGTACCGGGAGGGATTTGCGGGCAGCCTCATCACCGAGCTGATTCGGATGTCCGGCGCAAGGCCGGGAGAGTGTGTGATCGACCCGTTCTGCGGTTCCGGCACTACCAATGTGGTCGCAGCGCTGAGCGGGTTTGACACGCTCGGATTGGACGTCAACCCCATGTCGGCTTTTCTGACCGGGGCAAAGATTGCGCACTATTCCCCGGAAGTGCTCGCTCATGCGGAGGCGCTCGGACGGGAGGCGCCGCGGTATCCCGATATTCGGAGCAGGCCGGCCTATGAGGAGCTGCGCAAGTATTTCAGCGGGGACCGGCTTGACTCGCTGCTCCGCATCAAGAGCTTCCTCGACGTCCAGCCGGAGTCCGGAGCGAAAACCCTTCTGTTCACCGCCTACCTCTCCATCCTTCTGGACTGTTCCGACCGAAAGCGGGACGGAAACGGGCTCAAGGTGCGCCCTTCCCGGGTGGAGGATGTCCCGCAGGCATTTCGTGAAAAGTTGGAGCGGATCCTTCGCGATATTCGGGAGATCCGGCTGCCGCCCGGTGTGCGCGGCCGCGGCGTCTTCGACACCGCCTGCCATTTGAGCGAGGTGTTTCATCGGGACTGGCAAAGCCGGGAGGCCGGAGCGATTATCTTTTCCCCGCCATACGCCAACTCTTTCGATTATTTTGAGTCTTACAAGCTGGAGCTGGCCCTGGGGGATTTCGCTGCCGGCACGGACGGACTTCACGCGCTGCGGAAGCAGGCAGTCCGCTCTTTTGTCGGCGCGGAAAGGCCGGCGGCGTGCGATCCGCATGTGGAACAGATCGCGCGGGAGATTGAAAATGCCATCCCTGAAAAGGAGCGGGAGACAGGCCGGCGGGACGCCCGCACCCGCAAGGTGCCGGATATGATCCGCGGCTATTTTTCCGACATGCAGCGGGTGCTCGGACAGTGTGCGCAGTGCCTTGACAAGGGGAAAAAGACCTATATCGTCGTCGACCAGTCCGCTTATGTGGGGAAGATCGTGCCAACCGATCTGCTGCTCGGGTATCTTGGAGAGAAGGAAGGTTTCGCGGTCGGACGGATTCTGGAATGCCGCAGGGCGCGGACGTCGACGCAGCAGCTCAACCGGTATCCGTTTTTGAAGGACACCCTGCGGGAAAGCATTGTCGAACTGATACGAAAATAAAAAAAGGACGGGGTCTCCCTGTACGGGGGACTCCGTCCTTTTGCCATCAGTAGGCCTGATACTGCGTGTAGAGCCTGTGCAGCGAATCGGGCTGACAGGTTTCGATTTCCGCGGATTTCGCGAGCTCGTCCCGGATTCGGTCCGCGCCGCCGGGCAGCAGCGCGAGGACGTCCCGCTCTGTGGCGGGATCAAAAATGCCGTCCCAGGTCTGAAGATGATTTTGAATGTAGCGGAACTGGTTGTAAACCGTCGTCCGGGAGGACCAGATGTCCTCGTAGGTCAGGGTGGTGTCAAACCGGGCGTTGAGCGCGTCCAGCACGACCTTCTTGTTGGATGTGCTGAGGATTTCGACGTTTGGGTAGGTGTCCCGCAGGTAACGCACCCGCTCGACGGCCTCCTCCTCGCCCTGTGCGCCGGCGTGACGGCCAATATACAGCGAGCAGACGAACTCAAACCTTGTAATCCAGCCCAGCGCCGCGATGACACGCAGTGCCATTCTGTACGGGAATTTCGGCAGGCGCGTGACAGCATCCAGCTCGTAGTATTTGAGCATCTGCTCCCGGAAAATGTCCCGGTAGAGGCTGCGGTATTCGTACATCGCCCTGCCGACGTCGGTGACGTAAAACCGGCGGTCCCTCTCCTCCAGCGCGCCGATTTTGACGCAGTGGGAGACGTTGTTGTGATCCAGCGTGATCGCCTCGCGCGGCAGCCCCAGGGAGAGATTTTTGTACCGCTCCAGCGTGGGCAGGACGAGATTCCGGTAATAGGTGTCCACCATGTAGTCGCCGACCGTCCGGAAGGTTCTCCTGATGCCGGAGGTCCGGGAGGGGCGCGTCACCAGAAACTCCTTGGCGATTTTGCCGGGATCCTTGTTGACTTCGGCGATTCTCAGGCCGAGGCTCTCGGAAAAACTGCCGAGATCCAGCTCCTCGGACAATTCGATGAGGATGGGACAGTCCGGCTCCGCCGCATTTTTCTCCTTTCCTTTTGCGGCGCGCAGGTTCAGCCGGTCGATCCGGTCGGCGAGAATCCGGTCCTGATCCCGCAGCGCCTGCACGACCGTATGCAGGGTGGCGAAATCCTTCGGGTCGATGTCCTCAAATTTTGTCACCTGGTCGGCGATGACCACTGGCAGGATGATGTGCGAGATTTTTTCGGAAGCTTCGGAATTTTTTCGCAGAGACCGCCCAACCGCCTGGATGATGTCGATCATGGAGTTTTTGGGATCGGCAAAATAGACGGCGTCGATGATCGGGACGTCAATGCCCTCTGTCAGACAGTGGGCGTTGGAGAGGACGCCGCAGGGCGCTTTGGCAAATTCGCTGAAGATTTCCCGGCGGCGTCCCGCCGTCATGGTGCCGTTGACATGGGCGGCGTAGATGTCTGTCCTTTCCAGCCCGTCGGAGAGGCCGGCGATCACTTCCGGGAGGGAAGCGCCGTCGGTGGGGCTGATAAACTGCCTCGCCGGCTCGATTCCCCGGTGGTACGAAATCACCTTGCGGATCCCCAGGTCGCATATCGCCTTTCCAAGCAGCACCTGACGGAACAGTGTCTGCAAATCTGTCCGGTGCTCGCCCAGACTGACGATCTGATTGTTCTGTACGATCCGCTTCAGCTCGCTCTCCTTCATGCAGCAGAGAACGATTTTGTAGTCGCTGATGATGCCCTGTTCGATCGCCTCGCGAAAGGGAAGGGAGGTGAAGGTGGGACCGTACTGCTCCGGATCATCCATCGAAAAGATCTCGTAATTGAGCTGTTTTGCCCGCCCGGCGATGCGCGGATGCACGAACCGCTCAGTCGCCGTCATGAACAGGCGCTTCCGGCAGGGGATGAACCGGTCGTTCATGCCGTAGAGAAAGAGGACCGAATCCTTATTCCCGGCCGTCCGGTGCGCCTCGTCAAAAACCGGCGAAATCGAAGGAAAATTCCGCGCACTCCGACAGCGCCAGCACAATCGCGTCCAGCGACTGATAGGTGGAAAAGATCACCTTCTTCCGCTCAGTCCGGAACCGGAGAAAATCCCGGATCTTCTCCGGCTCTGTAGTGACCGGCACCCCGATATGGGAGAGATCGGCGTCCGGCTCCTCCTCTTCCTCCCGCGCAACGGTCTCGTCGCTGCAAACGCAGAGGTAGCAAAAAGGCGCCTGAGCCTGCGGCATCCACGCCTCCAGCGTCTGCTTAATTAAAGCGAGACTCGGCGCGACGTACAGGACGGTGCGGCAGTCCAGCGCCTCCCCGATCCACAGTGCCGCCAGCGTCTTGCCGGTGCCGCAGGCCGCCAGCAGCTTGCCGCGGGAGACGCGGGAAAATCCGTCCAGCACCTCCCGGATCATCTTTTGCTGGTGGGGCAGCGGTGTGAAGCGTTCCCTTTGGACCGAGCTGTCGCCGGTGTTGGCGTAACGGTGCAGCCAGTCGAAAAAGGCAGAGTCAAGTTCCGCCAGCGCGCCCCTCAGAATGGTAAATTGATTCCGTTTTTTATCCGACTGTCTGGGCAGGGTATAGCAGTTCGCAAAAATGCAGCGTTCCGCGGCGTGTTCGGATTCCGCCCAGAAGGAAGTCAGGTCCTCATAGGACGGCGCCTCCTGCGCGCTCCGGAATTTGACCTGATAAGCGACAGAGGAGCCGTCTTCCCGGATGAACAGGCCGTCCACGCCGCTGTCCTTTTTCTCCAGCCTGTACTGTTTCCGGTAAACGTCCGGAATGTCGGGGCCCATGAAAAGTTCTCGAATCTGATAAATATCGCGGAAACAGGTGAAGTAGGCGAACGCGAACTGCTCGAAAGCGTCTCCCCTGGCTTTTGCGGTCTCGAGCTGCTCGATTTCCCGCTCCAGCTCCTCCCAGCAGGAGAAGCGTTTCCGGTACAGTTTGTCAAATGTCATACGGAAACCTCCTTTTCGATGCTTTGCCGGAGAAATAACCTGCCGCTGTCAGGGGCGCCAGTACTCCTCGATGCACTCCTTTGCGATCTGGACGTAGCGCCGGCCGCGTTCATAGTCGCCGAAGATGGTGCCGACCTCCCGCTGCGCCATTTCAAAGAGGCAGCCGCTTGCCGCCTCGCAGACTCCTTTGAAATATTTGCGCAGAGCCTCCTCGTCCATCGGGCCGGGGTTCGTGACGAATTCCGCGCGCGGCTTGCTGTAGTAGACGACTCTGCTGCCGCGGAGATACTCCCCGATCTGAGGCTCATTGTTGAAGGGGGAGACGGAGAGCTTGCGCAGATTGTTCCATTTGGAGAGATAGCCGGGCCAGACGGCGTCGACCCGCTCGCAGCAGCCGTAGGAGAGCAGACCGAAACGCCGGGCCAGCCGGTCCTGATAGGGAAAGACGAACTCGCCGTAGGTAGCCGGCGAGACCGCCGTCGTTTCCTGGGATTCGAGATAGCCCCAACACTGACGGACGCTGGAGACCGGACCGTCCGGGAGCTCGCTGTTGAAGGCAAAGCTCTCCTGGGCGACCGGGCTGGTGCCGCAGGTCGGAAGGAGCAACCCCTCCCGTTCGAGGAAATCATAGTAATCCTCATAGATCCGGGTGGCCATCTCCATGACCTCGTGCAGCTCATCGGGGTAGTCGTACATGGAGCAGTAGTACGCCTCCATCCCCATCAGGGAAACCAGGTGGTTGGTGATGGAGCCGGGCAGGCTGTCCATCACCATCCGGACCGGCAGAATGTCGCCGAACAGTTCCCCGGCGAGGTTGCGGCGCGCGGCGGTCCGTTCCCGGTCAACGCCGAATCCGCCGCCGCGCAGCCTGTCGATGTCCGCGCCAAGGTCCTCAATCACCGGGTCGATGTGGTAGCCCATCGCGTGCTCGCCGGAAGCACGGGTCCGGTGGGGCTGGAGGCCAAAGGGGGAGACCCAGGTGTCCCAGCGGATGTCAAAGGTGGGGGAGATGGGTGTGTCATCGTCGAACAGCTCCCGCCCGACCAGAGTGGTCAGAAACTGGTATTCAATCTGCCGCGCCGCCTCGCCGGTGCATTCCATGCGGGGCGTTACCACCTCGTGGGGAAAGTTGGAGAAAAGGAGGCGGACAGTCGGGCTTTCCCGCCTGCCGTGCGCAAGGGCGTCCCACTTTTTCAGAATTTCATCATTTTTGGGAGAGTGTGCGTATTCGAGCTGTTTTTGCGCGAGAGAGCGGAGCCGCTCGCGGTCCTGCGCGCTGATCGCCTGCATCAGAATCATCCTTTCTGCGTCGGGATATTGGTTTCAGTATAACATACCTGTTTTCGCAAATCAATATGCCGCGCGAAAACACTTGTCAAAATCTGCCGGATTCGTTATAATGAAAGGGAAACAGCTGATTTGAAGAAGGAGGAAGCAGAATGTATATTGATCAATGGTGGGGCGACTATATTGGCGCCAGCGGAGACACCGCCGTCCTTTTGCGGTATTTTGAGGAGGACAGCGCCGGGGAGTACCCGCTTACGCGGATTTTTACCGATTTTAACCTCTATGAACTGATCCAGTGGGGGGATTTCCGCGAAACGGAGGATGTCGGCTACACCGACGAGGAAGGGCGCACCCACGCGATCGGCTCCGTCATCCATCTGGCCGCAGACCTTGCCGCCCTCGTGCTGGAAAGTATTCGCAGCGGCGGCATCTCTCTCGCAGCGCTGGACGGGGAGACGCTGAGCAGCAAGCGTTTTGTGATCCAGCCGGACGCCGACGGCGTGGACTGCCTGGTTGAAGCGCTGCGGGATTTTGCCGCCGCGCCGGAAGAGTACGATCTGGCTTCCCGCTGCCCGTCGGACGAGCTTCACGAAATGGCCATGCAGTGCCGGGAGCTTGCGGACGCGCTCGAGGAGAGCCTCTGATGGCGGGAAGCGAGATTTCGCCAAGATTTTTTGAATATTTTCAGGATGTTTTTCACAATTTACTTGATTTTTGAGAATCGAAATGATATAATAGAGACACAAACTACCACACAAGGGAGGGCTCATTTTGGAAAAAAGAGCGATTCGGATCAAGGCTAAGAGAAACGGTAAGATTTCCATCTCGATCATCCCGGGGCACTTTGCCACCAATCACTCCCACGTCAATTATTACATTGACCTGACGTCGATCAAGCACCACTGCAAGATGGCCGAAGAGGCGGCCCGCACACTCGCGGCCCGCTACATCTCCACCGATGTCGACACCATCATCTGCATGGACGGCTGCGAGATGATCGGCGGGTACCTCGCCTCTTTCATGGCGCAAAGCGGCACCCGTTCGATCAACAGTGACAAGGATATCTGCGTGATTACCCCGGAATTCAACTCCAACAGTCAGTTGATTTTCCGCGACAATATTCAGGGCATGGTGTGGAATAAGAATATTCTGCTGCTCATCGCCTCAGCCACCACCGGCAAGACGATCAACCGTTCCCTCGAGTGCATCCGCTACTATGGCGGCAAGGTCGTCGGTGTTTCTGCGATCTTCAGTGCGATCAAGGAGATGAACGGAGTCCCGGTCAACACCATCTTCACCCTGGAGGATATTCCGGATTACCGCACCTATGAGCTGAAGGACTGCCCCGACTGCCGCGATCAGCGCAAGATCGACGCGATTGTCAACAGCTATGGTTACTCGAAATTCTGATTTCGCATTTTAAAAGAAAGGCCGCCTGCCGGGAAACTGACCCGGCGGGCGGCTTTTTTCCGGCGCAAATCCGGTGCGGCTCATTCGCAGAGGTATTCGCGCAGCGATTTTTCATACTGCCGGTTGACCGAGGCTTTGACCCGGATGCCGGCGTCGGTGTATTCCTGAGAGAGAATCTGTCCCTGTTCCCGCAACAGGTGCAAAACGCTCCCGTCGGCATAGGGTACCAGCAGCTCGAGGGTGCAGATCCGCTTGGAGAGGGCGTTTTCGATGGCCCGCAGGAGGGGAGCGAGGCTCTCCCTGTCCAGCGCGGAGACGAACACCGTGCGGTCGTTCGATTCCGGCACCGGCCCGGGCGCGCGGTCGATCTTATTGCAGACGGTGATGACCGGCGTGTCCCCGCAGCCGAGCTCCGCCAGCAGTTCGCGGGCGACGGTGAGCTGACGGTCCGCTTCCGGGCTGGAATAATCGCAGACATTGAGGATGAGGTCGGCGTCTACAGCCGTCTCCAGGGTGGAATGAAACGCTTCGACCAGTTGGTGAGGAAGCCGCTGGATGAGGCCGACAGTGTCGATCAGGATGACATGCTGCCCGTTTGGAAGGGTAAGTTCCCGCGCAGTGGGATCGAGGGTGGCAAACAGCTGATCCTGTACGTAAACCTCCGCCTGGGTCAGCTGGTTGAGCAGGGTCGATTTTCCCACGTTGGTATAACCGACCAGAGCGACGGTAATCGCGTTATTTTTGCGGCGGCGCTCCCGCGTGCGTGTCCGCTGGGCGCTCAGAGCCTCGAGCGCCTCTTCCAGCGCGTGAATTCGCCGGCGGATGTGGCGGCGGTCGCTTTCTAGCTTGGTTTCGCCGGGGCCGCGGGTCCCGATGCCGCCGCCGAGCCGGGAGAGCTGCTGCCCCAGACCGGTCAGCCGCGGCAGGCGGTACTTCTGCTGGGCAAGCTCCACCTGGAGACGCCCCTCGCGGGAACGCGCCCGCTGGGCGAAGATGTCGAGAATGAGCAGCGTGCGGTCGACGACCCGCACCCCGGCCGCCTCCTCCATGTTCCGCGTCTGAGAGCCGGTCAGCTCATCGTCGGCGATGAGGAGGTCAATCCGGTTCTCC
>CALXIG010000051.1 GCA_944388305.1 uncultured Clostridia bacterium | reverse complement strand
CCTCGGTAACAACCTGATAACCGCTGTCGATAGGAGTGCCGTCCACCTTGACGGCGGTGACATTCTGGAAGGTCAGGCCAGTGCTCTCGGTGTCGTGGAAGACGAACTTGTAGACCTCGTAGGCGTCATAGTTGGAAGCCACGGTGCCCTTGAGCTGGAAGTTGATGGTGTCGCCGATGTCGTGGTCGGCGGAATCCTGCCAGCCGGTGGTGGTGCCGGCGGTGTCGTCGGCGTCCTGAACCTTCTTCTCAAACTCGGGCACATCGGCCTTGGGGGTGATGGCCACGTCGTCCACAACCTGCACGATGTAGAGGGTGTAGGCGTCGTTGTCGCCCACCTGTCTATCGTCCACGTCCTTGATGAGGTAGTAGCCGCCGGGGACGGAGAGGGGATTGCCGTTGGAGACGGTGCCGAACTCGTCGTTATTCAGATTGACATACTTCTCGATAACAGCCAGCTTCTCGGTATCGCTGTCGGTGGCGCCGGTCAGCTCGGTGATAATGTCGCTGGAGACGGCCTCACCGGTAGTGCCGGTGCCGTTCTTGCCCCACTTGATGTTGGACAGAACGCCCTCATAGTAGTCGCCGGTGAAGATCTGGTAGACCTCGTAGGTGTGGCCGTTGTCGGGGGCGGTGATGGTGTAGTTCTCGTCCGCCGCAAACGCGGGGACAGCCAGCACAACCGCCATGACCACTGCGATGAGCATGGCAAAGAAATTCTTCGCTTGTTTCATTTTGCTGATACTTCCTTTCCTTTTTCTTCTGTTGTTTTCTTCGGGGGAGCGTGCGTTAGGAGGCATCCTCCCCCTTTCGCCGCAGGATTCTATACATCAGGCCCGCCAGCGCCATCAGCGCCAGTCCGCCCGCGGTATATATGGTGGTTCCGGCTCCGCCGGTTTCGGGGAGGACGCAGCCGGGTTCTTCGGTGGAAGTGGTATTTTGGAAGGTGATTTTGTCAACCGGTTGGCCGTTCTCGACCTCACTCACTTCCGCAGCTTTGTAATACGTCTGTTCGGCTTGCAGGATGTTCCCCTGAATGGCCGTCACTTCGATTTTCACGATGTACCGGGTGGTATCGTACTGGTAAGCGCCGCCGCCATTGATTTCGGACACCCGGTAGTAGTAGGTCCCGGTTTCTGAGAAGGTCTCCCGGAACAGGATGTCGCCCTTGAAGTTTTGGACTATATCCACTTGGGTCCAGCCGTTTTGATCGTCCCAGCGTTCCACCGTGAAGCTGAACGCGGTTTGTTCGTCCGGCGCTTCGCCGTCCAGCGTCTTTTTCGCCGCGACGGTGACGGGCAGGGGCTTGGTCAGGTCCTGATAGATGAAGTGCCACTCGCCGCCGGGGTTCGTGAACTTGTCCGCCACAACCCAGCCGGAGCTGGTGCTGTTGATGGACACGGTGGCCTTCGGCGCGATGAGCACGCCAAAGATGCCGGATTGAACATTGACTGTATCAGCGTTGGGCATATTGAAGATGACGGTGCTGGCATAGGGGTAGACCTCCCCGCCGCTGTTGGCTGAGTTCATGCTCTGGCCGGTCTGCGCATCGACGACCTCAAAGCGCTTGAGATTTACCGCCTCGCTCTTCAGGTTGAACACCACCGTCTGACCGGGATTCTTCCTGATTTTAATGTCGTTCTTGTCCAGGAAGGTGTCCCCGTCGATGTAGTAGGTGCCGTCGGGCAGGTTGGAGAGGTCGATCTCCTTCTCGTTCTGGTCCACGTACCAGCCTTCCACATGGTTCTGCCCATCCCAGTACGTTCCGTACTTCATCACCGAATAGGTGCGTTGCTCCGCCATGATTTGGGAGACCTGCTCCGCGTGGGTGAGCATGGCACCAATTTGGGCATCTATATCCGCCTTGATAGAATACGGCTGTGCGAAGGTGCTTCCGTTTTGAAGCTCTAAATGCTGTGCCGCTTCCGCAGTCGTATATACCGTGCAGGCTTGCCCGTCAATACGCAGGCTGCCGGTGATGCTGCCGATGAGGATGGGGCTTCCCTGCGAACCCGTATACGCGCCGGTGGTGATGTTGCCGCTGTCAGAAGTAACATGGGAGGCGGCAAAGGTGGTGTCCATGTGGGCGACCTTGTGTACTTCATTGGCGGTAATGTCGTAATTGATGGCGCTGCCCAGCACGTCCCGGTAGGTATAATCAAGGCCGGGCGCCACTTCTGTAATTGGAACGACGCTGCCGTCCTCCTGGGTCACAAAGGCCACCAGCGAGAAGCTTTCCAGCGAAAATTCCACCGTTTCCCCGGAAACGCTGGCTTCCACCGCCTCGACCTGCACGTCCTCCGCGCTGATCTCGGTGGCTTCGGCTGTGGTGGGGGCCTGTTCCCGCGCCTGCGCGGTCAGCGGGAGGTGGAGCACCTGAAGCGCCTGTTCGCCGCTGTCGGACAGGGTCATGACCTCCGGCTGCTTGAAGGTGAAGGTGATGTCCACCGCGCCTTTCTCCGGCTGAAACTCGGCCCACTGCCCCTCCACGCCCGGCTGCGGCGCCAGAAAGGCGATGTCGTAAAGGCGGACCTCCTGAGGCGGCGTCTCCCCGCAGGCGTCCCGCACCGCCTGCATGTAGGCGTCGTAGCGGTATCCCTGCGTCTCCTCGCCGACCGGCGTGACCCGGAACTGGACGTCCGCGGGCAGGGCGGCGGCGCTTTCCGGCACCGCGGTGACCGCGAGGAATTCATCCTCATAGCGGTAAACGGGGCGCAGGCATTCTTCGGTGTGAAGGTGTTCTTCCAGCGGACAGATCAGTTGTCCCTCCGCGTCATAGCAGGTGTTCGGGTCATGGAGATGTTCCTCCATCCCGCAGAGATATTCCTGCTGCGGCCGCCAGAAGAGGGTTTTCCGGTTTTCCGCGTTGCCCGCGGCGAATTCCAGACTCCGGCCGCAGCCAAACCGCAGGGTCAGACTGCCTTCCCGTTCCGGGTCGCCGCGCTCGTCCAGGACGATCTCCACGGCGGGTGTTTCCTCCGGTTCCTCTTCGACAACGGGAGGTGTTTCCTCCGGCTCCTCTTCGACAGCGGGCGGAATTTCCTCCGGCTCCTCTCCGACAGCGGGCGGTGTTTCCTCCGGTTTCTCTTCAACAGAAGGCGGAGCTTTCTCCGGTTCCTCCTCGGCAGCGGGCGGCGTTTCTTCCGGCTCCTCTCTGACAGGGGCGCTCGCAGCCGGCTTCTTCCAGATAGAGGAAACCTGCACAGACATTTTTCTGGCAGAGGATGTTCCTGCCGCTCTATTCACGACAGTGGCGCTCTCCACCGGGTCCTTCTTAATAGAAGGATGTTCCTCTCCGACAGCGGGCGGCATATCCGTTTCCGGTTCCTTTGCCTCTTCGGGAGGTGTTTCACCATCAGGATTTTCCGGCTCGGTATCGGTCTCCGGGGGGACGGTTTCCTCCGTGCCGGTATCATCTGGGAGCGTTTCACCTTCCGGCGGGTCTTCTGCTGGCGGGATTTCCTCCGGTTCCTCTTCGACAACGGGCGGTGTTTCCTCCGGCTCCTCCCCGACAGCGGGCGGCGTTTCCGCCATGGGCGGCGCCGTATCCGGAATTTCCTCCTCAACGGTCTCCGTCCGGTAGCGGTCCACGCCATTGACCCAGGGGAGGGACAAACGGACAGCCTCTCCCCGCTCCAGCACAAACCAGAAGCGCGCTTCGCCGTTTTCGGTGTATTCCCGATGCAGGTTCATTTCCTGCCCGTCCAAATCCTCGACCGCAGCCACGCCATCTTCGTCAAAATTCAGCTGGCGCTCGTCCAGACCGGCGTTGTCTCCGTCGGCGGTCAGAACAAAATAGGTTTTCTCCCGTCCGTCGTCCGCCTCCGCATAGATCTCAGTCTGAATCGTCTCCCCCGGCATTGCCTCCGGGAGCGCGGCTGTCAGTTCAAAAATGCTGTTCTCGACTGTGATTGCCGGCAAAATTAACAAATAGGTGGTCACAAAGACCACCACAGCCGCCATGCCGGTCATACCCCGCAGCCACCAGCGGTGCTGCCGCTGATTTCTGATCAGACCCAACGCCTGGGTCAGAAGGTTCTTCTGATCCATCGGTTGCTCCTCCTTTTTTGTTCACTCCAATGGTCCAAATCCGTCCAACGGCCAGACCCGAAATACCAGTTTGCCCACAATCTGCTCTTCCGCGACGCAGCCCACCGTGCTGCTCCGGCTGTCCGCTGAGGTGGAGCGGTGATCTCCCATGACGAACAGCCGTCCGTCCGGCACCTGATACGGCAGGTCGATGTCGCACTCGCCCAGAGCTTTCTCGGTGAGATACGGTTCGTCCAGCGGCTCGCCGTCAATGGAGACGTTTCCGTCCGCGTCAATGTCCACCCATTCGCCGGGCTGGGCGATGACACGCTTCACCAGAATCTTATTGTTGAACCAGAACGCAAGGATATCCCCCCGTTCAAAGCTCCCGCCCTTGACGGACACCACGATGTCGCCGTCGGTCATGGTGGGAGTCATCGAGGTCCCGTAGATCCGCAAAACCGGCAGAATCAGGGTGGCCACCAGCACCGCCACCGCCGCCACCGTAATCAGGGTGTAAATAGTGCTGCGCAGCGCCCGGTTGTACCGCCTGCGGTAGGTTTCCCTCTTCAGCTCCTCTTCCAGCTGCCCCACGGTGGGAGGCTGCGGGGGAACCGCCGTTTTTTTGCGCATCATCTCCGGCCTCCGGCCGAGAGCATCTCCTTCAGGCCCTCGTGCTCACGATAAAACGCCTCCAGCCGCGCGGAGACCTCATTCCAGTACGCTTCAGACTTCTCTTTCGCTTCGTTCTCCATCGCCTGGCACCTGCGGAGGGTTTCCGCCTCCATCTCCTGGACGGCTTTGGCAGCTTCCTGAAGCCGGGCGGCGGCCTTCTGCCGGCTTTCCTCATCCCGCCTGGCGCAATCGGCCTCGACGCTCTCGCTGCGCTGGCGGGCGTTCTCCAGATACTGCTGCGCGGCCGCCTGCGCCGCCTCAAACACACCGTTGAGCCGCAGGGCCGCTTCCGCAATCGAACCCGTTTCCTCCATGCAGAGCTGCCGCTCCCGCAGGGCGGCTTTTGTTTTCTCCAGCTCCGCCTGCAGGCCGTCCCGCTCCCGGCCCTGTGAAATCAGCAGCTCCAGCAGATCCTTTCGGCTCAGTTTTTTCAATTCCTGGTCGGTCATAACGGCTCCCTTCGCGCTTCCCGGAGTTTGCCGCGGTGTCAAAATCAGACTTTTAAAACCGGATATTGTAAAATATAATCGAAAGACTATGCCGTCCCGGCATACGGTATGTAGTGGGAAGACGCGATGTTCCCCACGATATTTTGTATTTGGATGTATTGGAGCCGCTGGTTTTAAAAGTCTACTCTCAAAACCAACAAACATTTTACATGGATTTTTCCATAAACTGTATCCATTTCAGGAAGGTGCTGTGCGCAACGCCAAGCTTCCTTGCCGCCGCGCGGGCGCTGATCTCCCGCCGCCGGAATTTCTCCCGCAAACCGTAGAAGCTGTCCGGGATCGGCTTCTTCTCCCGGCCGAACTTCACGCCCCGGGTCCTGGCCGCCGCGATGCCTTCCGCCTGCCGCTGGCGGATGTTCTCCCGCTCCACCTGGGCCACATAGCAGAGGATTTGCAGCACCAGGTCCGCAACGAAGGTCCCGGTCAGGTCCTCCGCCTTCTGCCGGGTGTCCAGCAGGGGCATGTCCAGCACCACGATGTCGGCCTGTTTCTCCTTGGTGATGACCCGCCACTGGTCCTGAATCTCCCCGTAGTTGCGGCCCAGCCGGTCGATGGACTTGACCACCACCACGCCGCCCGGCCGGAGCTTTTGCAGCAGCCGCCTGTACCGGGGCCGCTCGAAGTCTTTGCCGCTGAGCTTGTCCAGAAAAATATTTGTCTCCGGGACGCCGAACTCCCGCATGGCGATCAGCTGGCGTTCCTCGCACTGGTCTTTCGTGGATACGCGGACATATCCGTACACTTTTTTCATTAAAATGCCTCCTATACAGCTTGATAATGATATTGTATAGGATGGGCAGGTTGTGTGAGGACTCTGCAAAAATTCTGTTCGAAAGACCGGACCGTTTTACAGCGGCCGGCGGCCATGACGGGAAATTTTTCTCCGCAAAAAAGCAGCCGGGGAGAAATCTCCCCGGCTGCCGCCGTTTCTGCTGCCGGTATTCACGCGCATTTCGCGCATGTGCATCTCACAGATGCGCCGTCCTGTGCGCCCGGCATTCGTCAAAATAATCATCGAGAAGCTGCATGTCGAACTCCCGCACGATGTCCATCACAGTCTGCCCGGTGCCTTCATAGGTCAGCATCACCGCCCCAATCTGTCCGGGGTCGTGGATGACCAGCTCCTCCCCGTACTTTTCCTTCGCCGCCCGGTATTTGGGCGCGTTGCGGTCGATATGGACCAGCGCGTAGTCCAGATTGATTTTTCCGGTGACAAAGGAGTAGTAGTCGGTTGTCGCGGCGAGCGTCTCCCCAAAAGGACTCAGCAGCCGGCTCTGCCCGCCGCAGATGGCGCCGGCGAAATAGGCGCGGCAGGAGTAGGCCCAGTACTGCTGGGAAAGCCCGCCATGGTACATGGAGGAAAACAGAATCAGATCCGGCTTCCGGGCCGCATAACGCCGCATTGTCTCCTCATAGTTCAGGTCAAAGCAGATGGCGCAGCCGACCCGCCCGAAATCAAGCTGAAAAACCGGCGTTTCCGTTCCGTAGGCGATCTCCCCGCTGTCCAGCTCGTCCGGAACCAGGTGGTTTTTGTCGTAAATGCCCACGATCTCCCCGTCCCGCCCGATGATCTGAGTGGAGTTGCGGAAGGGCAGCCGCTCCTCCTCCGGCAGATACCGGCAGGCGGAATAGGCGATGTAGCAGCGGTGCTTCCGCGCAATGTCCCGGTAAAAATCCCGGATGCGGTCGCCGCGGTACCGGTAATAGCGCTTGCGCTCCTCCATCGAAAAGGCGGGAAAGCGGTCGCAGGCTTCCGGCAGGACGATGAGGTCCGGCCGGTCGGGCAGCACCCGCGCGATATTTTCCTCCAGATACCGGAGCATCTCCTGCACCTTTCCCTCCAGATCGCCGCTGTAGGGGGAATGGTACAGCGCGGGCTGGGAGAGAAGGCTGATTTTCACAAAATTTGCCATCGCCTGCTTACTCAACTGCCGCGAGGTACCGGTCGTAGGCCGCCTGATAGACCTTGAGGACCTCCTCGATGCCCATTCTGTTGACCTCGTTCACAAAGGTGTTCCAGCTGTCGTCGGTCACGCCTTCGGTGACAAAGGCAGCGTTCGACTGGTTGACGTACTCCTGAATATCGGTGTAGTACTCGGACAGCTGCTCCGACTCCTCATCGGTGAAGGAAAGATAGTTCTTCGGGAAGATGGAGACCGAATACGGCAACAGCTTGTCGCGGGTGCCCACGCCCTTGCAGAGCAGGCCGGGAGAGGAGGAGTTCATGGGGGTGAAGATGCAGTTCGCGCCGTCGCTCATGCCGAACTCTGTCAGATAGTCGGCCGCCGCGCCGTCATAATCGGCCGGGACATTGATGGTGTAGGTCTGCCTGGTTTCATCGTCATAGTTCCAGGTTTCGCCCTCGATGCCGACGAAGAGAGAGACGCCGTACACGCCGTCCGCGATCTCGTCCTCCTTGGAGGCATAGAGGCTGTTCACCCACTTGACCAGCGTCGGAATATCCTCACACTTGCTGGAAATCTGGAAGGAACCCAGACGGGAGTTGTACTGCTTCGGGTAGCGCTGTTCGGACTGATACTCCGAGGTGAGGGGAGCCAGCAGGTCGACGTCGTAGTTGCCGCTCTCAAAATTGTCCAGCGAATATCCGGTGCCGAAGGTGGTGATGGCGCAGTTGTTCGCCAGGATGACCGCGCGGGCGTTGGTGCCGTCCTCCGAGTAGATGTTCCTGTCAAACCCGCCGGAGTTGTACAGCTCGTGCATGTATTCCAGCGTCCGCCGCCACTGGTCGGAGATGTAGTTGTAGGTGACCGTCTTGCCGTCGCTGGCGCCAAACTCCCGGTCCACCTCCTCGCCGAAGGAGGGGAAGAGGAGAAGCGGGATGTGGCTGTCCATGGACATGTAGTCCAGAGGCTGGAAGGCAATAAAATCGGGATTGTCCTTGCCGAAGTAGTCCTGGAGCTTTTTCACCGCATCCAGCAGCTCGTCCGTAGTGGTCGGTTCGGCGATGCCGGCCTCCTCAAACATGTCGGTGCGGTAATACACCGTGCCGGAAAAGGCGGTCAGCGTTTCGGTGTAACAGGGCAGCGCGTACATCGAGCCGTCCTCGTTTGTGACAAGCGCGCGGGACTCGGGGTACTGCTCCATCAGCTTCTCGAGGTAGGGCAGGTACTGCATGTACTGGCTGTAGTCGACAAAGGTGCCCTGCTGCCCATATTGCAGGGTGGTCGGCTTGTCAAGACCGGTGTAGAGGTTGAAAAGGAGGTCGGGCAGGTCGTTGCCGGCCAGCGCGACGCCGATCTGGGTCTCCCAGTCCGGCCAGTAGGACCACTCGATTTTGACGTTGGTCGCCTCCTCATACGCCTGGTACCAGATCTTCTGGTCCATGTTGCTGAAGCCGCCGCTCGGCGGGGTCACAGCGGTGAAGGTGGCCTGCTCCTCCACGATGGGGAAGGTCGGGACGTAGTCTTCCTCGACAACAGGGGCCGCGGACGAGGCGCTCTCCCCTCCGGCGGAAGCGGTGGAAGAGGCGTCTTCTCCTCCGCCGCAGCCGCCCAGGGCGGTTGCGCAGAGAATCGCCGTCAGGTACATCGCAAGCAGTTTTTTGGACATATTGCATTCTCCTTTCAAAATGGTGCGGATCAGAATATATGACAGCAGCAGCCGGCAAACAAAGGGTCATCCCTTCACAGAGCCGATCATGACGCCCTTGTCAAAGTACTTTTGCAGGAACGGATAGACAACCAGGAGCGGCACCGCGCTGACAATAATCAGCGCATATTTGAGAAGGTTCGCGAGGTTTGCATAGTAGACGGCCAGTTCCTCGTTCATCGAGCTGCCGGCCGCGCTCTTCATGGTGTTTAAAATGAGGATCTCCCGCAGGATCTGCGCCAGCGGGTATTTTTCCCGGGCAGAAGGCAGGTAGATGAGCGCGCTGAAGTATTCGTTCCAATGGGCTACGGCGTAATAGAGGGTCAGCACCCCGATCAGCGCCTTGGACAGAGGGAGGACGATCTGGAGAAAGAGCCGGAAAGTGGAGCAGCCGTCGATGGTGGCCGCCTCCTCGATCTCGGATGGCACCCCGTTTGCGAAAAAGGTGCGGGCGATAATCAGGTTGTAGGTCGAACAGCCCATCGGGATAATCAGCGCCCACCAGGTGTTGAGCAGCCCCAGGTCCCGCACCACCAGGTAGCTCGGAATCATGCCGCCGCTGAAATACATGGTGAGGACGATAAAGAACATGATGACGTTGCGGCCCATGAAGTTTTTCTTGGAGAGGCCGTAAGCCGCCGGAAGGGTCAGCACCAGGTTGAACAGCGTGCCAACGATGGTGTAAAAGATGGTGTTCCGGTATCCCATGAGGATCTCCTGATTTTCAAACACCGTCTCATAGGCGTCCAGCGTGATGTCCCTGGGGTACAGCCACACCTCCCCCGCCGCGACCGCGTTGGGATTGGAGAAGGAGGCGATCACCACAAAATAAAGCGGATAGAGGACGACCAGAAGGCAGCCGGTGACAATGATGAAGTTGATCGCGTTGAAAATCCGGTCCTTCCTGGTTTCTTTGATAACTGCCATCGCGCGCACCTCCTAAAACAGACTGGTATCCGACAGCGCCCTGGCGATCCGGTTCACCAGCAGCACCAGAAAGAAGTTGACAAAGTTGTTCATCAGCCCGACCGCGGCGGAAAAACTGAAATCCGTCTTGACAATGCCCCGGTCGTAGATGTAGAGCGCGATCACATAAGCGGTATCCGCGTTCAGATCGTTCTTCATCAAAAAGACCTTTTCAAATCCGACGCTGAGCAGCGATCCGGCATTCATAATGAAGAGGATGGTCGCAGTCGGCAGAATCGCCGGGACGTTGATGTGCCACATCCGCTGCAGGCGGGAGGCGCCGTCGATCAGCGCCGCCTCATGCAGTCCCGGGTCGACGCTCGACAGGGCGGCCAGATAGATGATGGCCCCCCAGCCGGTCCCCTGCCAGACCCCGGACCAGACGTACAGGTGCCGGAACGCGCCCGGCGAGGTGAGGTAGTTGACCGTCTCCTGCCCCAGCGCCTCCTGAATCGCGCCGATCATGCCGTTTGGGGAGAAAAACAGGTTGAGCATTCCCACCAGCACAACGACGGAGATGAAGTGCGGCGCGTACACCACCGTCTGCACCATCTTTTTGTAGCGCGCGCTTTTGAGCTCGTTGAGCATCAGCGCCAGAATAATCGGAAACGGAAAGCTCGCCAGCATGGAGTAGAGCGCGAGGATCACCGTATTCCGAATGAGCGTCCAGGCATAGTGGGAGCGGAAAAAGCTCTCGAAATGCTTGAGCCCCACCCAGGGGCTCCCCAGGATGCCGAGTGCCCCGTTGTAGTCCTTAAAGGCGATCTGTAAGCCGTACATCGGCACATAAGCAAAGATGATGTACCAGATCACCGCGGGCAGCACCAGCAGGTAAAGCTGATAGTCCCGGCAAAGCCTGGTCAAAATTTTTTTCCCCTTTCCAGCGGCCGCCGGATTTTTCGAGAGACGAGCTGCGCTCTTCAACAAATTCACCCTCATTCGTTCGATTTTTTTGTGCATCTTTATTTTACAGCGCTTTTTTCAAAATGGCCAGTCCCTCTTTTTTGCGGCCGCCTGCAATCTTTTGCGGGCAAAATGCGGGCAAAAAATTGCGCGAAACCGCCCTGTTTCGCGTGTTTGTGCAAATTTTATTCAGATTGCAAAAAAACAAACGGGGCTGCAAATTCCTTTTGGTAGCATTTTTTTGCAAATTTTGATATAATGAGAACAGTTCTACAAAAAACTGACATAAGGAAGGTCGATATTTTGAAAAGCATCCGCCAGAAGCGCCCGCGTTCCCCGTTTCTCATGAAGCTCCTTCTCACCATCGGCCTCCTGATCTGCACCCCCATGCTGATTGTCCAGGTTTTTATTTTCTACTCTTCGTATCAGACCATGCGCACCCAAAACAATCAGTATTACTCCCTCAGGACGCAGAACCTCTCCTCCAGCTTTTACTCCCAGCTCGCCGCCTTCCGGGAGATCGCGCTGGAGATCAGCAGCAGCACTCCCAGCAGCGTCAAAAAGTGCGCGAGCCCGGACGCGCCGGATTATTTGAAAATCGAGGTTTCGGAGGAACTGGCAAACTACATGGCCGGCGTGCCGCTGGCCGAAAATATCGGCATCTACTATAAGGAACAGCAGATTCTGGTCGACGACGCCTTTTACTACCGGCTCGGCAACTTCTGCCAGAGCTTCTCCGGCGGAAACGAGGCGGTCTACGACCGGGTGCGCGATTTGTTCACCGGCCCGATCGAAGGGTCCTACCGGATCATCTCCTCCATCCCGCCGGGCGCCATGACGCCGGACGCCATGCTCACCAATATGGTGCTTGTGGCGATCCCGGTCCGGCTGAACAGCTACACAGAGCCGGACGCCGTCGTCTATTTCACCATCAGCCACGAATCCATCCGCTCCTTCCTGTCGGTCAACGCGCCCACCGAAAATTACACCTACGCCATCTTCGACGAGAAGGGGTCCCTGCTCTTCACCAGTGATACGGAAAATCTCCCCGCCTTCTCCTCCGAAAGCTTTGCCGCCTATCTCGCGGACCCGGCGCAGACAACCTACAGCTTTACCGACTCCCACCGCTCCACCGCCTACAAGTGGACCGGGCAGGACAATGCCAACACCTTTATCACCATCGTCTCGGAGAGCGAGCTGGAAGAAAACATCAGCGCCTTTTTTCACGTTATGGAGCTCACCCTCCTGCTGAACCTGGTCATCACTGCGGCCGCGCTCGGGCTGACCGCCTACCTGAATTACAGCCCGCTGCGCAAGCTGGTCTCCCGCATCGCCTCCCCCGGCCGGAACCGCGCCGCCTCCGAGCTGGAACAGATCGAACAGACCATCCGGGAACTGGACAGCCGCGCCTCCGACCAGGGCGTCGTCATCATGGATTATGTCCTCAACGACCTGCTTTACGGAACGCCCGTCCGCCAGCCGGAGCTGGAACGGCTCATTCCAAACTTCCACTTCCGGTATTTCTGCGCCGTCTCGGTGATCTGCCAGCGGCCGACGGCCGCTCAGGCCGGAAGTATCTCCTCTGCCGCCGGGGAGCAAACGGGCTGCCGCGTCTACATCACCGACATCCCCAACCGGGACGGCACCCTCTTCGTCTGCCTTTCCCGGAACCGCGTGGAGCCGGACGTGCTAACCCGCTCCATCTCTGACGCGGTGCGGATGGTGCTCGGAGAGCCGGCGGGCGTCTTTGCGGGCAGCGTCGTCGAAAAGCTGGACGACATCTCCGCCTCCTACCGCATCTCGCAGATGAAAATGGGCGGGGAAGCCGGCACCGCCATTTTGCAGGACTATCCCTCCGACAGCCTGCAGCTGTTTGCGTCCCACCTTGCCGGCGGACAGCTGGACGCCGCCCGCGAATTTCTGGGCGCCATCTTCTCCTATCTGGAGCGCCACAGCCGCGACCACGCGCTCTGCCGCTACCTCGGCGACGAACTGCTCGCCGCCTATCTCTCCGCCCGGCGCAAGCTGCTCAAGCCGGTCCCGGACGAACAGCTGCGCGGGCTGCTGCAATTTCAAACTTCCGACGGCCTGCGCAGAATGCTGGAAACCTCCCTTGCGGAGCTGGAAACATCCGCGCCGCAGGACGCCGGCGCCTCCCAGCAGGAGGAAATCGTCGCCTTTGTGGAGGAAAACTACCAGAGTCCCGACCTGAGCCTGGTGACGGTGGCGGACCGGTTCGGCATCTCCATCTACATGGTGAGCCGCCTGTTCAAAAACCAGACCGGTGTCGGTTTCAAGGAGTACGTCACCGCCAGGCGGCTGACACTCGCCTGCCAGCTGCTGGCCGCCACCAGAGACAGCATCTCCTCCATCGCCGCCCAGGTGGGATTCGAAAATCCCACCTACTTCGCCTCCCTCTTCCGCACCCGCTACGGCGTCACCCCCTCCAGGTACCGGGACAACGCCGCCGCGCGGAAATAAAAACGGGTTCAAAAAAGGCGGGACAGCCAGAAACGGCTGTCCCATCCACTTTTCTGAAAACTGCGGCGTCCGCGTTACTTTCCGGCCTCCAGCCGCCGCTTTTCCGCCGTGAGGCGTGCAAACTCCGCCTCCAGCGCCTCCCGGTCCGGGCAGTTCGGCGCGGACAGCCGGGAAATCACCTCCGCCAGCCGCAGCTCCAGCACCGCCTTTTCCATCCGCTCCGGGGATTCCTTCGGCTCGGTCTGCTTTTTCTCCCAGTCGGAGAGATTGCCCTCAAAGGCGAGGAGCTTCCGGTTCTCAATGCGCAGCAGCCGGGTCGCGCAGCCGTCTGAAAAGGCGCGGTCGTGGGAGACAAAGAGGACGGTCCCCTCGTACTCGCGGATCATCTGCTGTAGCGCCTCGATGGCCGGCAGGTCGAGGAAGTTGGTCGGCTCGTCCAGGAGCAGCAGGTTGGCGGGCGATCCAAAGAGCTTGGCGAAGGCCAGCTTGACCCGCTCCCCGCCGCTCAATACCCCCGCCTTCTTGTGGACGTCGTCCCGCCGGATGAGCAGCCGGGCGAGGATGCCGCGCATCGTCTTTTCGTCCTGCACCGCGGTGTCCATCACGTTCTCGAGGACGGTGCGGGTAAGGTCAATCGTATCGAGCCCCTGCCGGAAATAGCCGATCTTCGCCTTGGGCGCAATCCGGATGCCCGGCGCGTCGGCGGCGATGAGCTCCATCAGGGTGGATTTGCCCGCCCCATTGGGGCCGACCAGCGCCGTCTTACTCCCGCGCGGAAGGGCAAAGGAGGCGTTTTCGAAGATGCGGTTCTCCCCGTATCGGAAGGACAGCCGGCTGCCGGTGACGACGTCCCGGTTGGCGGGCGGGTCGGTGAGCGAGAAGTCGATGCAGACACGGGGCGTCTCGTGGGGCTTCTCCCTGACTTCCAGCTGCTCGAGGCGGGAGAGAATGGATTTGCGGGCGTTGTCGAGTTTTTCAGCGCTCTCCCCAGCCGCCCTTTTGTGCAGCCGCGCCTCGGAATTGCCCATCCGCCTGGGGGCCTTGCGGACCGAGCGGCTCGCCTGTTCCCGCATCCGGGCCGCCGTCTCGAGCCGGGCTTTTTCGGCGCGGTACTGCTCGTACTCGAACTCCTGCCGCCGGAAGGCCTGCTCCCGCTGTTCGCGGTAGGCGGA
>CALXIG010000050.1 GCA_944388305.1 uncultured Clostridia bacterium | reverse complement strand
CCCCTCTCCAGTACATGTCCCCCAAGCTCCCCGGCCTGGGCGACGTCGACTGGGGCAAGTACGTCTCCGCCCTGACCGACATCGGCTATGACGGCTGCACCTGCATCGAGGTCGAGGACAAGGCCTTCGAAGGCTCCCTCGACGCGGTCAAGAAGTCCCTCCGCCTCAGCCGCGACTACATGCGTCAGTTTGTCATCTGAAGCGGCGTCATCCGGTTCATCCCCTGAAAATTTCCCGAAATTGCAAAAAACCGCCCCTGCCGGAAAACCCGGCGGGGGCGGTCCTTATTTTTTCCGAAAGATGACCAGCTTGCTGGCCACATAGTTGAAAATCATCACCAGGACGTTGGAGGCGAGCTTCATGATCTTGTCGTTCCAGTGGAACAGGTCCACCGTCAGCCACATCACCGCCACATCCAGAATGCCGGAAAGCAGCCGCGCCCCGAAAAAGGAGAGCGCCTCCCGCACAATGGCAGCCCTGCCGGAGGCTTTGGAGTGGAAAACGTACCTGCGGTTGGTCACATAGGCAAACACAACCGCAAACACCCAGGCGATGGCGGTGGGGATGGCCGCAGTCCGGAAAAAGGGCGCCGCCAGCAGGTAGACCACATAGTTGACCACCGTCGTCAGCACCCCGAAGACCAGATAGGAAATCAGTTCCCGGTATTGGTTCAGCAGCTGTTTCAGACGCTCCATCTTCAAACCCCCTCACACGCACAGCGCGCCGCAAACCGCGGCGCAGTTTTTTTGACCAGCATCCACAGCAGGTACCCCAGCACCGTCCCCAGCGTGTTGAGCCAGACGTCGTCGACGTCGGTCCCGCGCGGCAGCAGAAGCTGGGTCAGCTCGATCAGCACCGACAGGCCGCAGCCGAACAGGGCGGTCTTCCACAGCCGCTGCATCCGCCTCCACAAAAGCGGCGGAAAAAAGCCGATGGGCGCGAAGATGAGGATGTTCCCCAGAAAGTTGATGAAAAAATAGCTGAGGTTGCCGTTTCGGAACACCTCGTCCCAGGTCTGGCGGAAGACCAGAAACAGCTCGAGGTTGACCCGGCTGCCCGCGCCTGGCCGTCCGCCGAGCAGGCTCATGAGCTCCGGAATGATGGTCTGGGACAGAAGCCCCAGCAGACAGAGGGCGAAGAGCCAGACCCCGGCCTCGTGCGCCGCCGTCACCCGCTTTCCAAGCTTTTTCCGGCGGATGGCGCACAGCCAGCGCGCACCCGCCACAAACGGCAGCGCGGCCAGCATACTGACAAGCGTCTCCCGCATATATAGTAAGACCGACGTCATGAAACTCCTCCTACAAAACCGAAAGGATGAACCGAAATGGCCTGTTTTCAAAAGAAAGGGGTTTTGTCATGAATCCCGCGTTTTTCAAACAGCCGCCCAGCTGCGCCTCCCTCTGGCGGGAACTGCGGCAGCTCGAGGCCGCGCATCCCCAGGTCCGCCTTTTTCGGGGCGGACGTTCCGCCTGCGGGCGGGAGCTCCCCGTCCTGGGCATCGGCAACCTCCGCCGGGCGGTTCTCTTCGCCGGAGGCGTGCACGGGCAGGAGTGGCTGACCACCCTGCTGCTCGTCCGCTTTGCCTGGGCCTTTGCCGCGGCCTGGGAGGGGGACGGCGAACTCGCCGACTTCTCCTTTTCCCGCCTCAAATCCGGAAAGGGGCTGCTCATTCTCCCCATGCTGAATCCCGACGGGATCGAAATTGCCTGCGCCGGCCCCGCGGCGGCCGGACCGTTCCGCGGACTTGTGGAGGAAATCGCAGCCGGAAATCCGGCCAAATGGCAGGCCAACGCCCGCGGCGTCGATTTAAACCACAACTTTGACGCCGGCTGGTCCATACTCCGCGCGATGGAAATCGAATCCGGCATCGAGGGGCCTGCACCCACCCGCTTCGGCGGCCTGCACCCGGAATCCGAGCCGGAAACCCGCGCGGCTGTGCATCTGGTGTCCGCCTTCCGGCCGCGGCGGCTCTACGCCTTCCACGCGCAGGGGGAGGAGATCTACTGGGAATACGGCGGCGCGGCGGTCCCGCAGGCCGAACTGATCGCCCGGGCGCTCTCCGCCCTCTCCGGCTACGCGCTGGCCGAGCCGGGCGGACTCGCCTCCCACGGCGGGTTTAAAGACTGGTACATCGAAACCTTCCGCCGCCCGGGCTTCACCATCGAGGTCGGCAAGGGGGAAAATCCCCTCCCGCTCGAGGACCTCGAACCGGTCTACGCCCGGCTGCTGCCCATGCTGACCGCCGCCGTCTTTCTCTGAGCGGCCGGCTGCACAAATCCCGCCGCACCCCAACCGGGGCCGGCGGGATTTTCCGTCAAAAAGGGGGCCGCTTACGCCTGCGGGACGGAACCGGAGTTCAGATCAAACGGATCGGGGTCCGTCTGAATCGCCTGAACGGGGTCGGAAGAGGCGGAAACCGGCGGATGGTAGTTCAGCTCGCCCTTCATCAGTTTCTCAAAGGTCGCGCCGTCGATTTTCTCATGCTCGATGAGGTAGGCGGCGACCAGATGAAGCTGGTCCATGTGGGCGGTCAGCAGGTCCTTGGCCGTCTCATATCCGGTGTCGATAATGTCGCGCACCTCGCTGTCGATCTCGGCGGCGACGTTTTCGGAGTAGTCGCGGATGTGGTTGAAATCCCGGCCGAGGAAAGGCTCGCCCTCATCCTGTCCGTAGACGACGGGGCCGAGCTTCTCGCTGAAGCCGTAGCGGGTGACCATGCTCTTGGCGAGCTTGGTTGCCCGCTCGAGGTCGTTGGAGGCGCCGGTGGAGATATCGTCGAGCACCAGCGATTCGGCCACCCGGCCGCCCAGCAGGGTGACGATCTCCTCCCGCATCTCCTTGCGGGACATGTAGCTGCGGTCATGCTCGGGGAGAGAGAGGGTATAGCCGCCCGCCATGCCGCGGGGGATGATGGAGACCTCATGGACGGGATCCTGGGTCTCGCTGTAGTAGGTGGCGACGGCGTGACCGCCTTCATGGTAGGCGGTGAGCCGCTTTTCCTTCTCGGAGACGACCTTGGACTTCTTTTCCGGGCCGGCGACGACCTTGATGGTCGCCTCCTCGATGTCCTGCTCGGTGATGGCCTTGCGGCCCTTGCGGGCGGCGAGGAGGGCAGCCTCGTTCATGAGGTTTTCGAGGTCCGCGCCGGTGAAGCCGGCGGTCGATTTCGCGATGGTGCTCAGATCGACGTCAAAGCCCAGGGGCTTGTTGCGGGAATGCACCTTGAGGATCTCCTCGCGTCCCTTGACGTCGGGGTAGTTGACGACGACCTGCCGGTCAAAGCGGCCGGGGCGCAGCAGCGCGGGGTCGAGGATGTCGCGGCGGTTGGTGGCGGCGATGACGATGACGCCTTCGTTCGCGCCGAAGCCGTCCATCTCGACGAGCAGCTGGTTCAAAGTCTGCTCCCGCTCGTCGTGTCCGCCGCCGAGGCCGGCGCCGCGGTGGCGGCCGACCGCGTCGATCTCGTCAATAAAGACGATGGAGGGGGAATTTTTCTTGGCCTGCTCAAAGAGGTCGCGGACGCGGGACGCGCCGACGCCGACGAACATCTCGACAAAGTCCGAGCCGGAGATGGAGAAGAAGGGCACGCCCGCCTCCCCCGCGACAGCCCGGGCCAGCAGCGTCTTACCGGTGCCGGGAGGGCCCAAAAGCAGCACGCCCTTCGGGATGCGGGCGCCCAGCTCGTTGTACTTCTTGGGATTTTTGAGGAACTCGACAATCTCGGCCAGCTCCTCCTTCTCCTCATCCGCGCCGGCGACATCGGCAAAGGTTGTCTTCCGGCCGTTCTGGACGGGGTTTTTCATATTGGCCTTGCCGAACTGGTTCATTTTTCCGCCGCCGTTGGCCTGCTTGAACATAAAGTACCACAGCAGCGCCATGCCGCCGATCATGACCAGGTACGGGACAAAACTGAGCAGCCAGCCGTTGTCGGAGGCCGGAATCAGGTCGTATTTGAGGCGGTCATCCGGATGGTCCTCATTGTACTGCTGCACTGCGCCGTCAATCTGCTCGAGGAAGAGGCTGACGCTCGCCACGCGGTAACTAATCCGCCGCCCGTCCGCCTCCAGGATCAGCTCGCCGCTGCCTGCGTCGATGCTGAACTGCTCCACCTTCTGATCCTCAAACAAATACAGAATCTCCGAGTAAGTATAGCTTCTGCCGGTTGGGGTCAGCATCTTCATAAACATGGTGGACATAAAAAGCAGTCCCAGTACGACGACCGCTAACAGAATCAGCGAGCCTATGCGTTTTCTCTGCAATCTGTTTCACTCCAATCAGTATAAACTCTATATAAAATTACGAAAAATCAGTTGTTTTCGTAAACTTCCGGCTTCAAAACGCCGATGTATGGGAGGTTCCGGTAGCGCTCGTCGTAATCGAGGCCGTAGCCGACGACAAATTTGTCCGGGATGACAAAACCGCTGTAATCCGGGGTCAGCGGAGCGGAGCGGCGCTCCGGCTTGTCGAGCAGGGTGGCGATGCGGATGGAGGCGGTGCCCCGGTCCGCCAGCATGTGGGTGATGTAGTGCAGGGTTTTGCCGCTGTCGAGGATATCCTCCACGATCAGCAGGTCCTTGCCGTGCAGGTCGGTGTCCAGATCCTTGATGATCTTGACCACGCCGCTGGTTTTGGTGCCCGATCCATAGCTCGAGACGCACATGAAATCAATGGTGCAGGGCAGGTCGATCGCCCGCATAAGGTCCGCCATAAAGATGACCGAGCCTTTGAGGACGCTGACCATCAGCAGGTTTTTCCCCTGGTAGTCCCGGGTGATCTGGGCGCCCAGCTCCCGCACTTTGGCCTTCAGTTCTTCCTCGCTGACCAGGACCCGCTCGATATCGTCTTTCATCATCACTGTTCTTCTCCTTCCTTTTGGGCGGTCAGGAGCAGGAGGAGGCGGGTGCGCTCCCCGATCCCGCTGCGCCCGTCCGGGCCTGCGGACTCCGCCCAGATGACGCCGCCGCTGTCGGCGGCGACCAGCGCGGCCGCACGTTCCCGCAAAGACAGGCCGGCTTCGCTCCAGAGCTTCCGCAGCGGCCGGCTGCCCATCCGGCCCACAGGGCGGAGGCGGTCCCCCGCGCGGCGGTGCCGGAATTGGATGTTCCCAATTATTGTATCATAATCCAGCGAAAAAATTAAGTCGGAATTATAAATTTTTCTGTTTTTTTGGAAATCTTCCGCTGTTTCGGCCGTCAGAAGGGCCGTCCGCCCATCCGGCAGCGCGAATTTTGCGAGGATCCGCCCGCATTCCGGCTGTTTCGGGAGGGAAACTTCCACCAGAAACGCGGGGAGCTCTCCCGCCGGACGCTCGACCTGAAGAACGCCCCGCCGGATGGCGAGGCTGCGTCCGCCCGGAAGATTGCAGCATCCCTCTCCCCGCCGGATCAGGGCGCAGGCGTCCTCCAGCAGCGAAAAAGAGGCCGGCACGCCCTCCTCCTCCAGAAACCGCGCAGCCGCACGGCAGAGCAGGCTCTGCGGGGCATCCCGCAGCGGGCGGACCTCCAGCCCCTCCCCGCGCCTTGCGCGGGCGCAGAGGGCGGCCGCCTCCCCCTCCAGAAACTCCCGGTCGGCGGCGAGGCTCTGCGCGAGCTGTCCCGCGTGGAGTTCCGCGCCGGAATTGACCGCAAGCAGGGCCGGCACCGCCTCCAGGCGGATGCGGTTGCGGGCAAAGCGCGGGTCGGCGTTGGTGGAATCCGTGCGGAAGGGGATCCGGTTCCTGCGGCAGTAGTCCTCGACCTCCGCGCGGGTGCAGCGCAGCAGCGGCCGGACAATCTTCCCCCGGCGCTCCGGGATCCCGCGCAGCCCATCCGGACCGGTCCCCCGCGCCAGCCGGAACAGCATGGTTTCCAGCTGGTCGGAGAGGGTGTGAGCGGTCGCGATACAGGTGCAGCCAAGCTCCAGCCGGGCCTCCTCCAGAAAAGCATACCGTTCCCGGCGCCCGCACTCCTCAAGGCCCAGTCCGTCCCGCCTTGCGATGCGGGCGATCTCCGTCCGCCGGACCAGGCAGGGGATGCCGGCTTCCCGGCAGCAGTCCCGGACGAGCTGCTCGTCCCGGTCGCTCTCCTCCCCGCGGAGGCAGTGGTTCAAATGGGCGGCCGCGACCGGAACGCCGCTTTCCCGCAGCGCGTAAAGCAGCGCCATCGAGTCCGCCCCGCCGGACACTGCGGCCAGCACCCGCTCCCCCTCTACCAGGGAGAGGAGCAGCTTTTCCTCGAGCGGCTGCCGCGCGCGCCTATTGCTCATCGCGGTACATCTCCACGTTGGTAAAGCGGGTGTACTCCCCCTGCCAGCCGAGCACGACGTCTCCGGTCGAGCCGTGGCGGTTCTTGGCGACGATGCAGACCGCCGTATTGGGATTGGCGGGCTGCTCGGTGTTCTCGTCGTTGTAGTAGGCCTCCCGGAAGAGGAAGAGGACGCTGTCGGCGTCCTGCTCGATGGAGCCGGAGTCGCGCAGGTCGGAAAGCTGCGGGCGGTGTCCCTGCCGCTGCTCCGCCGCGCGGGAGAGCTGAGAGAGGCAGAGAATCGGGACGTTCAGCTCCTTGGCCATGATTTTGAGGCCCCGGGTAATCATGGAAACCTCCTGCACCCGGTTTTCGATCCGGGAACCGGAGCCCATGAGCTGAAGGTAATCGATGATAATCAGTCCGAGATTTTGAAACCGCCGCAGCTTGGCTTTCATCTGAGAGACGGTGATTCCCGCCGAATCGTCAAGAAAAATCCGGGTTGCGCTCAGCCGCTGCGCCGAAACCGCAAGCCGCGCCCACTCCTCAGTGTCGAGGTGGCCGGTGCGCAGCTTGTCGCTGGTGATGGTCGCGTCGGCGCAGAGCATTCGCGAAACGAGCTGCGGACTGGACATTTCCAGCGAAAAAACCGCGACCTCCAGGTCGTTTTTGAGGGCGACGTTGGCCGCGATGTTGAGGGCAAAAGCGCTCTTCCCCATGCCGGGGCGGGCGGCGACCAGGATGAGGTCGGATCTGTTGAGTCCCGAAATCATCGCGTCCAGCCCGATAAACCCGGTGGGAACGCCGGTATAGCGGCTGTCCGGCCGGGAATTCATCTGATAGATATTGTCGTAGACGCCGATAATGACCTCGCTGATGGGCTGGAGATCGGCGCTCTGCCGGCCCTGGCGGATGTCGTAAATTTTCTGCTCCGCCGCGTCGAGCAGGTCATTCGCGCTGCCCTCCCCTTCGCGGACCGAGGCGGCGATGTCGGACGCCGCGTTCAGCAGATTGCGGAGGTAGTACTTTTCCACCACGATCTCGCAGTACCGGGAGAGATTCGCGGTCGTCGGCACCATCTCCATCAGGTGCAGGAGGTAGGTCTTGGCGGTCTCCTCGTTTTCAAAGACGCCGGCACGTCCCGCCTCCTCGAGCAGGGTGACAAAGTCGATGGGCCGGGATTCGCTGAACATCCGCAGCATCAGACCGTACAGGTCCTGGTGCGCCCGGGTATAAAAAACCGCCGGCGTCTTGATGATATTCATCACGTCCGGCAGCTTTTCCGGGTCGATGAGCAGCGAGCCGAGCACTGACTGCTCCGCCTCCAGGCTGTATGGCAGCGACTGGCCGTATTCGTTTAACGCTTCCTCCATCCGGTTCCCTCCCGCTTGGATCATGCAAAAATCACGTGTCAGGCATTTTCCGCCCGTTCCCGCACCGGCAGCTCCTTTTCAGGCGGCGAAAGCGCGGCCTCTGTTTCTGCGGAAAAAACCGTGCCGTCCCGGGGCAGCCATCCGGCCCCCTTCTTCACCGGCAGGCCGGCCCACTGCGGGAACTGTTCCCGGACAAGCCGCGCAGCAGTTTCCGCAGTGATGTTCATCCCGCCCTGTCACGCCTCCTTGACGACGACTTTCATCGCCGCGATAACGCCGTTGTGAAGCTTCAAATCAAAGGAAAAGGTGCCGAACGCCTTGATATCGCCGCTCAGCGCGATTTTTTTCTTGTCGATGTCGAGGCCGTACTCATTTTTCAGAGCCACCGCAATCTCCTTGGAGGTGATGGAGCCGAAGAGCCTTCCGCCGCTGCCCGCCTTGGCGAGGACGGTGACGCTCTTGCCGTTGAGGCGGTCCTTGTTGGCGCGGGCGGCGTCCAGCTCGACCTGCGCGTGGTGGGCCTTTGCGGCGTCCTGGGTCTTTTTGTTGTTGATGGCCGAGGCGGTGGCCTCGATGGCCAGCCCCTTGCGGAGGAGAATGTTGCGGGCATAGCTGTCGGCAACCTCGACGAGGTCGCCCTTCTTGCCGCTGCCTTTGACGTCTTCTGTGAGAATCACTTTCATGAAAATCTTCCTTTCTCTGGGTTCAAAATGAAGCATCTGCCGCGCTCTGCGCACGCTCTGCGCGTCGGGAGGCGGCAATCCGCCGGTTCATGGAAAGAGCCGGCGCGCCTCAGTTCAGCGTGTGGGTTTCGTAGTACTTGTCGATGGCCTCGAGCAGCATCTGCCGCGCCTTCTCCATCTCCATGCCGCGGATCTGGGTAGCCGCCATGGTGTGGTGGCCGCCGCCGCCCAGCGACTCCATGATGATCTGGACGTTGATCGCCCCCATCGACCGGGCCGAGATATAGATGACCCCCTCGTTCTCATAGAGGACAAAGGAGCCGTCGACTCCGTCGATGCTCAGCAGCTCATCGGCCGCCTGCGGGGCGACGATCCGCATATCGTCGGAGTAGAAGTCGCTCTCGGCCACCGCGCACTTTTTGTAGATCTGCGCCGCCGAGACAATCCGGCTGCGCCGCTGGTAGGAATCCATCGTGCTGGAGAAGAGTTTGCGCACCGTGATGGTGTCCGCGCCGATCCGCCGCAGGTAGGCCGCGGCCTCGAAGGTCCGCACGCCGGTGCGGAGGACAAAATTGCGGGTGTCGAGCATGATGCCGGACAGGAGCGCCTGGGCGATCACGGCGTTGATGCGGCAGTTTTCGCCCATGTACTGAATGAGCTCGGTGACCATCTCGGAGGCGGAGGAGGCGTAGGGTTCGTGGTAGAAGATGACGGCGTTGTCGATGTGGTTGACCATCTTGCGGTGGTGGTCGATGACAACCACCGTCTTGCACCGGCTGTAGATGTCCGCCGATTCGACGAGATTCACTGTGTGGGTGTCACAGACGATGAGCAGCGTGCTCTCGGTGATGGAGAACATCGCCTCGGACGGGGCGACAAAGAGGTTGCCGCAGCCCTCCCTGGTCACCATCTCGATGAGAATGTTGGCCAGCGTCTTGTCCCGGTCGATGACGACGTCGGCCTGTTTGCCGATGGTGCGGATGGCGTAGGCGAGGCCGACAGAGGCCCCCACGCAGTCGAGATCGCCGAATTTGTGGCCCATAATCAGCACCCGGTCGGCGTTCTGGATGAGCTCGGAGAGGGCGTTGGCCACAATGCGTGTCTTGACCTTGGTCCGCTTTTCGACGCCCTTGGAAATGCCGCCGTAGAACTCGTACATCGACTGATTTTTGATGGCGGCCTGGTCGCCGCCGCGCCCGAGCGCCATATCCAGCGCCTGCCGGGCAGCCGCCTCACTCCGGGCGAGGGTTTCCTCCCCGCGGCCGACGCCGATGGAGAGGGTGACCGGGACGTTGCCGTCGGTCTGGATCCTGCGGATGTCGTCGAGAATTTTAAAGCGGCCCTCGATAATCTTCTCCAGATGCCGTTCCTCGACCACCATGAGGAATTTGTCCCCGTCAAACCGCTTGAGGAAGCTCGAGGTCATCGAGGCGGCAAAATCCTCCAGCGTCGAGTCGATGGCCCCCAGGATGCGGGACTTCTCGCTCTCCTTGGCGTGCTGCATGACCTCCCCGTAGTTGTCGAGCATGATCATCATCACCGACGGGCGGGTCTCGCGGTAGAGCCCGGCCTCCCGCTTCAGGGCGGTCATCTCGACAAAATAGAAGGTGTAGAGGTCGGTGGTGTTCTCCCGCTTCTGGACGCCGTACACCCGGTACCAGTTCCCGCAGCAGAGGATCTCCTTCCCGCCCGGCGTGCAGAGGTCGGCAAGCGTTTCCCGGGTGAGCTGGTTCAGGTTAAAGCCGTACAGATCTTTTTTTTCCACCACCTCGTCCCGGAATTTGTCCGAATACCAGATGATTTCCCGGTCGCCGGTGACGATCAGGATGGGAAGGGGGAATTCCTGCAAAAACTGCCGCTGGCTCGCGGTCAGCTGAGCGACCGCCTTCTGGAGGATGTTGTGAATCTGTCCCTGCATGTGCACCAGATGCCACACCGTCAGTCCGCAGGCTGCCAGAGCAATGGGGAATGCGGCATAAAAGACGATCGGTCGGATGAAGAAGGTCATCCCCGCCAGAATCAGGCAAACCGCAGACAGGACGATCAGGCACGCCGTCAGGTTGCCCACACGCTTGTTTTTCATAAATGTCCCGGCCCTTTCCTCAAGTTTTTCCGCAGGCTTCCGCCTGCCCGTTCTGGTATCTATTATATAAGATTTGCCCCGTCAATGCAAGAGCACAGACGGGGCAAACGGGCTGTTTTTTCAAAATCTCCCGTTAAATCTCCATAATAATCGGCAGGATCATGGGGCCGCGCTTGGTTTTCTTGTAGATAAAGGAAGAGAGCTGGTCCTTGATGTTGATTTTCAGGGCGCTCCACTCCCGGATGTTGCGGTCCTGGCAGTCGTCGAGCGCCCGCCTGACGATCTGCCGCGCTTCCTCCATCAGCTCCTCGGACTCCCGCACATAGACAAAGCCGCGGGAGACGATATCCGGTCCGGCCACCACGGCCCCGGACTCGCTTTCGATGGTGACGACGACGACGATCAGGCCGTCCTCGGCCAGGTGCTGGCGGTCCCGCAGGACAATGGAGCCGACGTCGCCGACTCCGTAGCCGTCGACAAAGACCCGGCCGGCCTCGACAGTGCCGGCCTGCCGCATATTCTCGGCGTCCAGCTCGATAACCTGCCCGATGTCGGTGATGAGGATGTGGTCGGGGGCGATGCCCATCTCCCTGGCGATCTGCGCATGGGCGCGCAGGTGCTTGTATTCGCCGTGGACGGGGATGAAGAATTTCGGCCTGGTGATGGCGAGCATCATCTTGAGGTCCCCCTGGCAGGCGTGCCCGGAGACATGGACCTCGTACATGGACTTGTAAATGACCTCGGCGCCCAGCTTCAGAAGATCGTTGATAACCCGGGTGACGTGCTTCTCGTTGCCGGGGATGGGGTTGGCGGAGATGATGATATAGTCGTTGGCGGTGACGCTGACCTTGCGGTGCTCCCCGGCCGCCATGCGGGAAAGGGCGGAGAGCGGCTCTCCCTGGCTGCCGGTGGTGCAGATAACCAGGCGGTTGGCGGGATAGCGGCCGATATTCTCGATGTCGATCAGGATATCCTTCGGCATGTCGAGGTAGCCGAGCTCGATGGCCTTGGTGACCACGTTGACCATGCTGCGGCCGGAGACGGCCACCTTCCGCCCGGTGCGGGCGGCCATGTTGATGATCTGCTGAATGCGGTGGATGTTTGACGAGAAGGTCGCGATGATGATGCGCCGGTCGCCCGCCTGGGCAAACAGCGTCTCAAAGGTGTGGCCGACATTGCGCTCGCTCTCCGAAAAGCCGGGGCGCTCGGCGTTGGTCGAGTCGGCCAGCAGGCAGAGGACGCCCCTGCTCCCCAGTTCGGCGAAGCGGGCGATGTCGATCGGCTCGCCCTCGATGGGGGTGTAGTCCACCTTGAAGTCGCCGGTC
>CALXIG010000049.1 GCA_944388305.1 uncultured Clostridia bacterium | reverse complement strand
ACGCCATCATGTGCGCCCCCACCACCGCCCAGTACGCCGCTGTTGAGGCGCTCGACCACTGTGAGGAAAACATCTGCCAGATGCGGGAGGAGTATAACCGCCGCCGGCGCTTTGTGGTGGACGCCTTCAACAAAATGGGGCTGCACACCTTTGAGCCGGAGGGGGCGTTTTACGTCTTCCCCTGCATCAAAAGCACCGGCATGGGGTCAGAGGAATTCTGCGAAAAGCTGCTCTACGGCAAAAAGGTGGCCGTCGTCCCCGGCAACGCCTTCGGCGACAGCGGCGAGGGCTTTATCCGGGTCTCTTATTCCTATTCGGTGCAGCATCTCACCTCTGCCATGAAACGCATCCGGGAGTTTTTAAGCGAGCTGCCCGGATACCAGCTGTAAAGGGAGGTCGTCTCTTGGTCGCGAACCTGCCTGTTTCCAGCTATGACCAGAAGGCGGTGCAGCAGGCGGTGGACCGCCTGTTCGCCCTGCTGCGCGCCGATGAACGAATCGACCCGTCCTGGAAAATCACCGTCAAGCCGAACCTGCTGATGAAGCGCCGCCCCGAAGAAGGCACCACCACCCATCCCGCCGTCGTGCGGGCGGTGGTGCGGCACCTGAAGGCGCTCGGCGTCCGGCAGATTGTGATTGCCGACAGCCCCGGCGGCGTCTACACCCGGGCTGCCCTGACCGGCATCTACCGCGCCTCCGGCATGGAGGAGGTCGCGAAGGAAACGGGAGCGTCTCTGAATTTTGATCTCGGGACCACCCATTGCCCCCAGCCGGACGGCGCGGTCTGCAAGGCCTTTGACCTCATCAACCCTGTTGCCCAGGCGGACTTCGTCATCTCGGTGGCCAAACTCAAATCCCACTGCATGACCGGCCTCTCCGGCGGGGTGAAAAATCTTTTCGGCTGCATTCCCGGCCTCACCAAGCCGGAATTCCACTGGCGCTACCCCAACGAGGACGATTTCAGCAACATGCTGCTCGATCTGTGCGAAACCGTCCGCCCCGGCCTGACCTTTGTGGATGCCGTCGTTTCAATGGAGGGGGACGGCCCCTCCTCCGGCGATCTGCGCAACACCGGGCTTCTGCTCGCGGCGGACAACCCCTGCGAGCTGGACCGCTGCCTCGCTCACGTCATGGGGCGGAAACCGGAATCCCTCTCCACCGTGCGCAATTCCATCCGGCGGGGACTCTGCCCGGCAGATTTTGAGGCAGTCCGCCGCACCGGAGCGGAGCTGCCGGTCTTTCGGGACTTCAAAATGCCCCGAAGCCGGACGGTCGATTTCCAGATGAATATTCCGAAGCCTCTGCGGGGGGCCGCAAAGCCCGTCATCGAACGCTTTTTTACCCCCAGACCGGTGGTGGATCCCAAAATCTGCATCGGCTGCGGCAAATGCGCCGAAAGCTGCCCTGCCCACACCATCGCAGTCGAAAACCGCAGGGCGGTCATCCATCGGGAAAAGTGTATCAGGTGCTACTGCTGCCATGAGATGTGCCCCGTCCACGCCATCTCGGTGAAACGGAGCCGGCTTCTGGAGAAATTGTGATATGGAAATTATCTGGGATTGGAACGGCACCCTCTTCGACGACGTTTCCACCGGTCCCGCCATCCTCAACGCGATGCTGATGAAGCGCGGAAAGCCGCCGCTGCGGGACCTCGCGCATTACCGCGAGATTTTCCGCTTCCCGGTGGAGGACTACTACCGCGCGGCGGGGCTGGATTTTTCACGCGAAACTTTTGCGAGCATGGCGGAGGATTATTTCGCCCTGTACCCCATCGAAAGCCAGAACTGCGGCCTGATGGAGGGGACAGCAGAGGCTCTTTCCGCCTTCCGGGCGGCGGGTTTTTCCCAGAACATCCTCTCCGCCTCGGAGCAGGGACTTCTGGAGCGGCAGCTCAAAAAATTCGGCATAGAGAGGTATTTCTCCCACGTCATCGGCCAGGCGGACGGCTACGCGGTGGGCAAAACGCAGCGGGGCCTGCAATGGCTGCGTGAGGAGGGCATCTCTCCACAGAGCTGCCTCCTCATCGGGGACACCGATCACGACGCCGAAACAGCCGCAAAGCTCGGCTGCCGCTGCCTGCTCGTCTCCTGCGGCCACCAGTCGCGGGAACGGCTCCAGGCAACCGGCGCGCCGGTTGTTGACTCGCTGCGCGAGGCGGCAAATCTCATCCTGAAAAAACAGTAAGGAGAAATCCGCATGAGCATTTTAGATACTTTCGACCCCCATTCTTCCGAAATCATCACTCCCTCTCACATTGCGCCCCCCGTGGAAGGCTGCCCGGAAATCTTCCTTGCCGCATTCAAAGAACAGGTGCTGGACCTGCTCCGGCAAAATTACGGCGCGCAGGAAATCAGCTCGATGGGGGCCGGCGGCATCCGGGTGCCGGTCTACCGGTTTACATACCGGGGGAAAACGCTCGGGTGCTACCTCACCCTGCTGGGCGGCCCCGCTTCGGTGGGACTCTGGGAGGAGGTGCAGGCCAAAGGAGGCAGAAAGCTCCTGGTGTTCGGCTCCTGCGGCGCGCTGGACAGGGAACTTGCCGCAGGACACGTGATCGTCCCTTCCGAAGCCCGCCGGGACGAGGGGACCAGTTACCACTATCTGCCGCCCTCCGATTATGTGAAAATTCCCACCGCGCCAAAGCTCAGGGGAATTCTGGACGGACTTGGCGTCCCCAATGTGGTGGGCCGGGTGTGGACAACCGACGCCTTTTACCGGGAAACGGCGGACAACTGCCGCAAACGCCGGGAGGAGGGCTGTCTCGCCGTGGAGATGGAGTGCGCCTCTCTGGCGGCGTGCAGCCAATTCCGCGGGTCGGAGTTTTACCAGTTTCTCTACGCCGCCGACTGTCTGGACGGCGCGGACTGGGACGCCCGGCTGCTGGGCAACATGCCTGCCGAAGGCTGGGAAAAATACCTGCGCATCGCCCTGGAAGCGGCGGTCCGGCTGTAAGGAGAAAGTTATGCCCACCTTCTACCATGCCTCCCCCGTCCCGAACCTGACGGAGCTCATTCCCCACATCTCCAGCCATGGAAAGCCCTACGTTTACCTCTCGGACCGGCGGGAAAATGTGCTGGTCTACCTGAGCAACCCGGTGGAGCGGCATTGCAGGCGCACGGGGTTTCCCCACGAAGGTTCCTT
>CALXIG010000048.1 GCA_944388305.1 uncultured Clostridia bacterium | reverse complement strand
TGGCGGGCGGGATTCTCCTGTTTGCCCCCTCTGCCGCAGAACGGCTGGACGCCTCCTCGACGGTGACCATCAGCGGCTCCGGGATGCTCTTCCTGCTCGCGGCCGCGGCGGTGGCCGCCGGCGCCGTCCTCTTCTTCAGGAAGAAATGACAGGGAGGATTTTTTATGAAAACCTGCAAGGTGCTGCGCGCCGTCTTTCTCACGCTGGCTTTGCTGCTGTCCCACACGATGTGCGCGGTGGTCGCCTGCCAGTACAGCGCGCTCCTCTGGTGCGGACGGTACGGGGGATGCAGCGCCCCGGCCGGCATTGCCTTTCTCTACCTCATCCCCTATGGGACCGGCGTCGCGGCCTGCCTGCTCCTCGCCCTCTTTTTCCACAAACGGGCCGCGCGCGGGAAGGGGAACAGCTGACACAATATGACTTGGAAGGGAGACCGCTTTATGCTTCTCGAAAACAAAAAACACATTCACTTTATCGGCATCGGCGGGTCGGGCATGTTCCCGCTCGCCCAGATTCTCCACAGCGAGGGCTACTACCTCACCGGCTCGGACAACAACGAGACCGACACCCTCCAGATGGTGCGGGAGATGGGGATCCCCGTCACACTCGGCCAACGGGCCGAGAATATTGAGGGTGCGGACCTCATCGTCCACACCGCCGCCATCATGGACGACAACCCCGAGCTCATCGCCGCGCGGAAAAGCGGCGTCCTGACCGTCGAGCGGAGCGTCCTGCTGGGCGAAATCACCGCCCGGTACAGCGACGCCGTCTGCATCAGCGGCACACACGGCAAGACCACCACCACCTCGATGGCCGTCCAGATTCTCTACGATGCCGGGCTTGACCCCACCTGCGTCATCGGCGGCAAACTCCCCGCCATCCACGGCAGCGGCCGCGCGGGCAGGAGCCAGACAATGGTCTGCGAGGCCTGCGAGTTTGTCGACACCTTCCTGAAGCTCCACCCCGACATCGCGGTCATCCTGAACATCGACGCCGACCATCTCGACTACTTCAAGACGATGGAGAACCTCATCGCCTCTTTCCACAAATTCGCCGCCAGGGCGACGCGGCTTGTCATCGCCAACGGCGACGACAGAAACACCCTCAAGGCGCTGGAGGGAATCGAACGGAAGATCATCACCTTCGGCTACTCGTCCATCAACGACTATTATCCTGCCAACATCGAGCACGTCGACGGCGTCACCCTCTCCTTCGACCTCTGCCGGGACGCGGAGGTCCTCACCAATCTGCGCATCCACATCCCCGGCGACCACAACATTCTCAACGCCATCGCCGCCTGCGTCGCCGCCCACGAGGCGGGCGCCACCTGGGAGCAGTGCGCCGCCGGACTGGACGCATTCCACGGCGCGCAGCGGCGGTTTGAGGTGCTGGCGAAGGTGGGCGGCGTCACCGTCGCGGACGACTACGGGCACCACCCCACTGAAATCACCGCCACCCTCACTGCCGCCAAAAAGCTGCCTTTCAACCGGGTCTGGGCGGTCCATCAGCCCTTTACCTACTCCCGCACCGCCATGCTGCTCGACGATTTCGCCAGGGCGCTCTCCATCGCCGACCGGGTGGTCCTTTCCGAGATTATGGGCTCGCGGGAAAAGAACACCTACCACATCTATGCAAAGGATCTGGCGGAAAAAATCCACGGCTGCGTCTGGTTTCCGGAGTTTCCGGAGATTGCCGACTATGTCGCCGCCCGCGCCGAGCCGGGCGATCTGATCCTCACGCTGGGCTGCGGGGACGTCAACAAGTGCGCCCACCTGATCGCCGACAGGCTGCGGGAGCGCTTTGGCGAAGTCCGCCCGTAAAAAGGTGCAGAAAAGCCGGCCCGCACGCCTCCCCGGCAGGAAACGTGCGGGCCGGATCTGTCTGAAAGTCATGATTCGTCCAGGTCGGAAAGCAGCAGGCTGACCAGACTGGTGCGGTTCTGTCCGCGGTACCGCACCGTGTAGGCCGGTTCGTCCTGCACCTGCGGCGGCGCGTCCTGCTCGGAAAGAGGCAGCCGGACCACCGCCTTCAGCCCGGGACCGGCGTTCTCAACCAGGCAGCTGCCGCCGTGCTCCCGCGCCACGCGGTCCAGAATTCCGAGGGAAACCTGCGGCATACAGAGGTCGGAGCGTCCCTCCCGGATAAACGCCGCCATACAGCCGAATCCGTCCTTCAGCTTTCCGGCCGGGGTATGCCCGTCCCGGAAGGCCAGAACGAGCTCCCGCCCGCTGCGCGAGACGTCGAGGCGCATCCTGCCGTTTTCCGGCGCATAGGCCGCGGAAAGGTCGATCAGATTCAGCAGCGCGGCCGCAAAGCGCCGCCGGCTGATCCGGCAGACCGCGCCGGCGCACCGCAGCTCCCGCTCCAGCGTGATGCCCAGCACGTCCAGCCGGAAATCTACCTCGCGGCACAGCTCGTCGAGGAAGGCGTCCATCGCCACCTCTTCCCACATACCGGTATCGTTCCCGGCGCTGTAGTATTCCCCGAGATTGCTGCTCAGCCGCAGAAGCTGCTGGCAGTTCCGCTCGATCCGCTCCACGCTGTCCCAGCCGCGGGTGCCGCCGGCCTTTTCCAGCACCTCACTGAGCTGATCCAGGTTGTTGAAGATGCGAAAGGTCCCCTGCCGGATCCAGGCGTCCAGCAGCCGGATGCCTTCTGCGGCGCGGAGGGCATCCGGCTCCAGCGCGTAGGTCCCTGTATTCGACCAGATGGCGGCATAAACCATCTTTCCCCCGCTGCGGAAACGGTCCAGCGTCAGCCGCTCCCCTCCTTTTCCGGAATGCAGCGACGCCGGCAGCGCCGCGTCCGGCAGTTCCTCAATTCCCGCGAACGAAAACTCCGAAAACTGTTCGCGCAGATCCATTTCTTCCAAAATTGCCGGAAACCGCCCGATCGCCGCCTCATTCATCCAGATGATGCGAAAATCCGCCCCGCAGGCAAATACCGGCTGCGGTTCGCTGCCGTAAAGCTCCCGCAGCAGCTCCAGTTTTTTCAAAAAAATCCCTCCCAGCCTTCCTTTTTCATGCGTTCATGCGCGCGGGCCTGTGCGCCTTCTGACTCCGGCAGCCCCGGCTTACAGGCACCCTCCGCCGCAGAATTGCCTCTCAGTTTATTATACCCAGTTTCGACAAGAAAGTAAAGCGGATATCTCAAAACTTTACCACATTGTGAAAAATCAAATATATTTGTAAAACATTTATTATATTCCTTCATCCGGAACAGGAGGTTCCATTGTGCAGACACTTCCGCTCACCTGGCGCACTGCTCTCGCGCCGCTGATTTCAAATTCCGATTTTTCCGCGCTGATGCGGCGGGTGGAGGCGGCCTACCGCGCCGGCACGGTCTGTCCGCCGCGCGGCCAGCTTTTCCGCGCCCTGGAACTGACCCCTTTTTTAGAGGTTCACGCCGTCATTCTCGGGCAGGACCCCTACCACACGCCGGGCACCGCCGACGGACTGGCCTTTTCGGCCGCGCCGGGTGTGGGAATTCCGCCCTCGCTGCGCAACATCTTCCGGGAACTTTCCGCAGACTGCGGGATTCCGGCGCCCGCCTCCGGGGACCTGAGCCGCTGGGCGAAAAACGGGGTGCTTCTCCTGAACACCGCTCTCACCGTCGAGACGGGACGCCCGAACTCCCACCGGGACCTCGGCTGGAGTCTGCTGACCGACGCGGTTTTGGACGCGCTCAACGCCCGGGCCGAGCCGGTGGCCTTCCTTTTGTGGGGAAATTCCGCCCGTGAAAAAAAGACGCGGATCACCGCCCCCCGGCATCTTGTGCTGGAGGCTGCGCACCCGAGTCCGCTTTCAGCCAGCCGCGGCTTTTTCGGCTGCCGGCATTTTTCGGCCGCAGCCGCTTTTCTCAGGCGGCAGGGCGTGCTGCTCGACTGGACTCCCGGCGCGCCGTAAGCCGCGCCTTCCGCCGGGAGAACGCAGCTTATTGTGCCCGCGCACCGCTCTGCAATCCGCCGGAACCGGCTGCCAATTTCTTGAAATCACAATTTATAGCACTCATTAGTACTATATCCGCCATCATACATCTTTTCCCCTGTATTGTCAATAGTATCAATTGGTACTAAAACCGGCAATGAGGTGAACTTGATGTATTTTCAAAGGCTTCGCGACCTGCGGGAGGACCGCGATCTCCGCCAGCAGGACATCGCCGACTACCTGCAAATTCCACAAACGGTCTATTCCCGCTACGAGCGCGGCGCCCAGACGATTCCCGTTGTCCACCTGCTGCGGCTCGCCGATCTTTACGGCACCTCCACTGACTACATTCTGGGGCGCACCAACGACATTCGCCCCTATCCGCCGAAACCGCGCTTCTAGCCTGTTTTCAGCGGAAATCACTTGTATTTTTTCGAAAAATGCGCTATACTAAGGTGTTAGAAATATCATGGGAGGATGAGACATGAAACAGGTTACCCTCTACACCGACGGGGCGTGCAGCGGTAACCCCGGACCCGGTGGATGGGGCGCGATTCTGGAGTGTGACGGCCGCCGCAAGGAGCTTTCCGGGGGCGAAGCCAGCACCACCAACAACCGCATGGAGCTGACCGCCGTCATCCAGGGCCTCTCCGCCCTCAAATTCGGCTGCGCCGTCACCCTGGTGAGCGACTCCAAATATGTCATCGACGCGATTACCAAAGGATGGGTTTATTCCTGGAAGGCGAAGGGATGGCGCAAGGCGGACAAATCCCCCGCCCTCAACGTCGACCTGTGGGAGCAGCTGCTCCCCGAGCTCGCGCGCCACGAAATGACCTACCGCTGGGTGAAAGGGCACGCCGGCCACCCCGAAAACGAGCGCTGCGACCAGATGGCGGTCGAACAGAGTCAGAGATTCCGGTAGCGCCCGCGGAGCCCGGCGCGTGCAATTGAAAATTTTTTGTGAAGGCCCTTGAAATGTAGACTCGCCGGGTATATAATAAAGCTGTCAACAGATATGACTTCTTTGAGATACAGGAAAGGAAATGCAGTATGGATCGTTTTGTCTACCTGGACAATTCCGCCACCACCAAAATATCGGACCGCGTCTTTCAGGCGATGGTCCCCTACCTGACCGAGCACTACGGCAACCCCTCGAGCATCTACGCCATCGGCCGCGAGGCTGCGATGGCCATTGAGGAGGCCCGTAAAAAGGTCGCCGCCGCCTTCAACGCCCGCCCGGAGGAGATCTACTTCACCGGCTGCGGCAGCGAGTCGGACAACTGGGCCATCAAGGGCGTCGCCCGCCGTCTGGCCCGGATGCAGGGCAAAAAGCACATCGTCACCACCGTTTTCGAACATCACGCCGTCCTGCACACCTGCCAGGCGCTGGAGCGTGAGGGCTTCGAGGTCACCTACGTCCCGGTGGACAAGCTGGGCTTTGTGAATCCCGCCGACATCGAGGCCGCCATCCGGCCGGACACCGCCATCGTCTCGGTCATGTACGCCAACAATGAAATCGGCACCATCCAGCCTATCGCCGAGATCGGCGCCATCTGCCGCGCCCACAAGGTTTACTTCCACACCGACGCTGTCCAGGCGGTCGGCAACGTCCGCATCGACGTCAGGGAGCAGAACATCGACATGCTCTCCCTCTCCGCTCACAAGATCCACGGGCCGAAGGGGGTCGGCGCCCTCTATATCCGCCGCGGCGTCCCGATCGACAACTTCATGGACGGCGGCGCGCAGGAATCCGGCCGCCGCGCCGGCACCGAAAATCTCGCCTCTATCGTCGGACTGGGTGAAGCGATCACCGAAACCTACGAGAATTTCGAACAGAAAACCGCAAAAATGGCCGCCCTCCGCGACAAGCTGATCGACTGGCTCTTAAAAATCCCCTGCACCCGCTTAAACGGCGGCCGGGAAAACCGCCTGTGCACCAACGTGAACATCTCCTTCGGCGGCATTGAGGGCGAGGGCCTGCTCCTCCTGCTCGATTTAAACGGCATCGCGGCCTCCTCCGGCTCGGCCTGCACCTCCGGCTCCCTCGACCCGTCCCACGTCCTGCTCGCCATCGGCCTTGAGCACGGCATCGCTCACGGCTCCCTCCGCCTGAGCCTCAGCGCGGAAACCACCGGGGAGGACGTCGGCTACACCCTTGAGACGGTGCCGAAGGTCGTCGAGCGGCTCCGCGCCATGTCCCCCGTCTGGCAGGAGTGGTCGGACGACGAACGTGCCGGCAAAAACCTGTAAAAATCTCCGCAATCATTGAGAAAGGAAGATTTCCATGTTATACAGCGCAAAAGTAATGGAGCATTTCGCGAATCCCCACAACGTCGGCGAGCTCAAGGACGCAAACGGCGTCGGCGAGGTCGGCAACCAGAAGTGCGGCGACATCATGAAGATGTACATCAAGGTGGAAAACGGCATCATCACCGACGTCAGCTTCATGACCTTCGGCTGCGGCGCGGCCATCGCAACCTCCTCGATGGCAACCGACCTGATTAAAGGCCAGCCCATCACCGAGGCCCTCAAGCTCACCAACCGGGCGGTTGTCGAGGCGCTCGACGGCCTGCCCCCCGTCAAGGTCCACTGCTCTGTCCTCGCGGAGCAGGCGATCAAGGCGGCGATTGCCGATTACTACCGCCGTCAGGGCATCGATCCCACCCCGATTGTCGGCGATCTGGGCGAGTGCGAAGCCTGCGCCCACGAAAGCGAAAGCTGCTCCTGCGGGGAGTAATCTCCGCGGGGAGGCCCGCCTGGTCCCCAGGCGGGCGTTTTACTTTCCGCCTTGTCAAAAAATTTCCGAATCCGGGAGGAATGTATGAACCAAAACCGCGTACTTCTCGCCATGAGCGGCGGGGTCGATTCCTCAGCCTGCGCGGTCCTGCTGCGCGAGCAGGGCTACGACGTGACCGGCCTTGTCCTCAAGATGTCCCCCGCCCACAGTCAGACGGTCGCTGACGCCGAAGCCGCCGCGGAGCAGGCGGGCGTCTCCCTCCTCGTCCGCGACCTGACCGGTGTATTTGAGCGGGAAATCATCGCCAATTTTATGGAGGAATACCGCCGCGGCCGCACGCCAAATCCCTGCGTGATCTGCAACCCCGGGGTGAAATTCAGAGCCCTGCTGGACACCGCTGACGCGGAAGGCTGCGCCTGGATCGCCACCGGCCATTACGCCGGGCTGCGCCGCGAAGGGGACCGGACCCTCCTCACCTGCGGGGAAAATCCGGAACGGGACCAGTCCTACATGCTCTGCCGCCTGAAGCAGGCGGTCCTCTCCCGGCTGCTGCTGCCTCTGTCCCGCCTGCCAAAGCCGGAGGTGCGACGGGTGGCGGAGCGCGCCGGACTCTCCTGCGCTGCCAAGCCGGACTCTCAGGAGATCTGCTTCATCCCCGGCAACGACTACGCCCGCTTCATCGAGGAGCGGCTGGGACCGGGCACGCCGGGCGAATTCATCTCGCCGGAGGGGGTCCCCTGCGGAACGCACCGGGGCATCCTGCACTACACCGTCGGCCAGCGCAAGGGGCTGGGCATCGCGCTGGGGCGGCCGGTCTTTGTCAGACGGATCGACCCCGCCTCCAACTGCATTTTTCTCTCCGACGCGCAGGACGCCTTTGAGCCGGAGATCCTGCTGTCCGGCCTTTCCGAGACCTTCCCCGGCGCCGTTCGGGACGGAATGGAGGTCACAGTTAAGATTCGCTCCCGCGCCACCCCCGCAAGGGCGGTCCTTTGCCGGGAAGGGGAGAGGTGGCGGGTCCGCTTTGCCGAGCCGCAGCGCGCCCCCGCTCCCGGCCAGACAGCGGCAATTTACGACGGGGACGTCGTGCTGGGCGGCGGATTTATTGAATAGGAGGACGACAAATGCCTGAATTCTGGGACATTTATGACGAAAACCGCCGGAAAACCGGTCGCCTCCAGCAGCGGGGCGTCCCCATGAGTCCGGACGATTACCACCTGGTGGTGGAAATCTGGCTGATGAATCCGCGCGGAGAGGTGCTGCTGACAAAACGCCACCCGGACAAGCACTACGGCGGACTGTGGGAGTGCACCGGCGGCTCCGTCCTGGCCGGAGAGGAATCCCTCGCCGCCGCCCTGCGGGAAGTGCGGGAGGAGACCGGCGTGGACCTTTCGCAGGGAGCGCCGGGCGTGCTGCTCGCCTCCCCCACCGTCCGGCGGGACGAGCCGGGAAAGTACAGCGCCCACTACGATGTCTACCTTTTCCGCCGGGATGTTCCCCTCTCCGCCCTCGTTCTTCAACCGGAAGAGGTGGTGGACGCCAAATGGGTGAGCCGCGCCGAGTATGAACGGATGAAGGCCGCCGGGGAGGTCATCTCCATCCAGGCCGAGCCCTTCGGCGAAGCGTCCTTCAACGAAGGACGGTAAAAAGCGCGCGTTTTCCGGCGGAAGCCGCGCAAGATTCTCTCCTTTTTTCGGACATTATCCGGTGAAAGGAGAGAATTTTTTCATGAAAAACCAATCCAGACCCTTCCCGCTGATGCTGTTCTGCGGCGGGGAGCTGCTGAACCTGATGTTCTCCATACTGGCGGGGATCCGCGCCGGAATGTGGGTGGAGCTTGCAAACGTCGCCCGCTCCCTCTTCCCGACAGCGGGCTGGGACGTGCCGATCGCGCACCTCGACTACCCGCGGTTCTTTCTGGCCTCCGGCATCTCTCTGGCCATTCTGACGGTGCTCTGGCTCTTTTTCTGCCTGCGGCACAGCCGCCGCGCGCCCCTGCCGCGCACTGGAACAGCCTGCCGGCTTCGCTGGGCCGCCGGCCTCGCGGCGCCGCTCTTCTTCGGCGTGATCTGCGGGCGGCATCTGCCGCTCTGGGAGTATGCCGTTCTCCTCGCGGAGGGAAGCCGGGTGCAGCCCGCTGCGGACTTTCTTCCCTCGGCGGCACTGGGCGCCATCTGGACTGCGGCGGGACTTCTCCTGATCGAACTCGGCGCCCGGCGCGCCGGAAAAGCCGCATAAACAACCCGGTCCGGTTGGCGCCGGACCGGGTTCCCGTTTTTATGACCGCGGCATGAGCTTCAGCCGCACCTCGATGACCAGGTCTCCCTCCGCGAGACGGGCGGACGCCTCGCCGCCCATCCGGCGGCAGAGGGCGCGGACAATCGCCAGCCCCAGGCCGGTTCCCTTGCCGGTCCGCATCCGGTCGGCGGTGAAAAAGCGGTCAAAAAGCCGCGCGCAGTCCTCTCCGGACAGCCCCGGCGCCGCGTTTCGGAACCGGATACAGAGGAAACCGCCTTCCTGCGCGCTCTGAATGAACAGCTTTTCCCCGCCGTGCTTGAGCGCGTTTTGCAGCAGATTCTCAAAAACCCGCCGCAGCGCCGGGCGGTCGGCGCAAACCGGAGGCAGCACCGGCGGGATATCGAGCACCGGCTCCATCCCGGCATCGGTCAGGTCCATGTAGTAGTCGGCGGCCAGCTGGAACAGAACGCCCGCCGGGTCGACCGGCTCCAGCTCGAGCGGATAACCGTCCGCTTCCAGCCGGGAGAGGTCGTAAAAGCCGGTGAGCAGGTCCTGCAGCGATCGCGCCCGGCTCTCGCAGACCGCAAGGTACTCCTTCCGTTCCGTCGCCGTGCAGGCGGGCTGGCCCATGAGCTGCAGGTAGCCGATGACCGAGGTCAGCGGGGTGCGCAGATCGTGGGAGATGTTTGCGATCTCGTCGCGGCGCTGCTGTTCCGCCTTTTTGTGGGCCTGCTCGCTGCGCCGGTTGTCGTCGAGGAGGAGATTCACTTCGGCAATCAGCGCCTCCATCTGCCGGTCGGGCGAGGAGAGGCGCAGCCGCCGGCCGGTCTGCCCGCCCCGGATGCGGCGCAGCTCCTCCACCGCATTTTTCAGATTGCGCCGGGACAGGAGCCACAGGCTCAGAAAAAACACGGCGGCCGCCCCCGCCAGAACCGCGATCACAGCCATCACACAGCCTCCTTTCGATTACCGGAGTTCCCGGCGGAAAAAGCCGAGATAGCCCGCAGCCAGAAAAACGGCGGCATATCCCGTTCCCACCGCCCAGACCTTCCCCTGAATGGCGGAGAGCTCCGCCTGCGGGATGACAAAAAACCAGACCGGGAGATAGAGGTCGCCGCTCCCCGCAAATGGCAGCTGCGGAATGAACCAGCCGCTCAGCAGCAGAAAGAGAAAGCCCGCCCCCATAACCGGGCCGCTGGTACAGAAGAAAAAGTAAAACGCCTGAATGACCGCCAGTTCCCCCAGCCAGATGGGGAGGCAGTCCGCCGTCAGCCAGCCGAGATGAACCGCCGCTGCGGCAATTTCCCCGGCCGTCGCGCCCGGAAGGAGAAAGCCCGTCAGCAGGAAGGCGGCGCACATCCCCGCCAGCAGAAACAGGCAGCAGAGCACCGCGCACAGGTACTTTCCGGCATAGAGGGTGGCGCGGGAAATTCCGCACGAAACCGCATTTTTAAAGGCGCCGCACCGGTAGCCGTCTCCAAATATCAGACCGTAGACCATCAGCGCCAGCCCCGCCCCCAGCATGGGCGCCAGAAGATCGATGACCGACAGCGCATTGGAAATCGGGACCGGCGAGACCTCCCATATCAGACAGACTGCCGCAGTCCCAACATTGATGGCGGCCGCCAGAAAAAGGCAACAGAGCACCAGAACCGCCCAGCCCGCCTGCCGGAAGAGCCGCCACAGCTCCGCATGAATGTAATTGAGCAACGATACCCCTCCTAGTCGATGTCGCGCCGGCGGAAAACCGCCCAGCCCAGCAGGGTGCAGAGGAGAAAATGTCCCCCGCCCGCCAGCCAGCATTGCGCGAGAAGCTCGTAAATCTGCTTTTCCTCCCTCAGATACGCGGAAAACGTGTCCTCCAGCACAATGGAATAAAAGTAGTAGAGCAGCTGCATCCGGGACAGCGCCTCTGCGGCGGGAAGCTGGAGGGAAAACAGCACCGGAGAAAGAAAAGGGGAGGCAAGCGCCACCGCCAGTACTGCCAGCAGACCGTTTCGAAAGCTGAAATACAGCAGATGCAGAATGCCGAACACCCCCATCCAGAGCGGCACCGCCTGTGCCAGCAGCAAGCCCGCGCCCGCCGCCAATTCCCGGACGGTATACTCCCCGCCATACGGCGGCAGGAGCAGCAGCCCCGACACCGCAAAGGCCCCCCAGGCTGCCGCCAGGTGCAGGAAGGCGAGCAGAAGCCCGCTGAGCAGCTTGCCGAAATACAGCGTAAAACGCGGAACCCCGGCCGATACGGCGTTTTTAAAGGTCTCCAGCCGCCGCTCGTCGCCGAAGGCGGTGTCCGCCAGCACCATCAGCAGCAAAATTCCCGCAAAAGGCATGAGGATCGACGCCATCCCCAGAGTCTCATAGAGGCCGAAGGGGGTCTCCGGCGAGATCCACCGGTTGCAGGTCCAGACATACAGATTCATCAGCGCCGGCAGCGCGGCCACAACCGCCAGCAGCGCCCTTCCCGCCGGACGGCGGAAAAAGCGCCAGAGTTCCGCGTGTATGGCATTGAGCACGCCGTTTCCCCCTTTCCATTCAGGAAAAACAAAGGGGCGGACAGGGCCGCCCCCGTTCTTTCCGCCTCAAACGGCGGCTATTTGATCTCCTTGCGGCTGAAGCCCGCAAAGCCCAGAATCAGGAAGGCGGCGGTGAAGGCAAGCCCGGTTGCCCAGCAGGTGAACAGGAAGGCGGGGTTCTCCGACGCCGCGCCGTGAGTCAGCGCATCCAGCCGCGAGGTAATGAGCAGTTCCCGGATTTTCGCGGCAGCCGGCACATCCACCAGCCAGTTTATGAGCTTCAGAAAATTGGTGGGCAGGATGAAAGCGCCGCAGAAGGCGAGCGTCACCATCGTGGGGCTCTGAATGTTGCAGAACAGCGCCGTCGCCAGAGCCGCGCCTGCGATCCACAGCGGGATGGCGCCGGCCAGCATCAGGAGAAACTCCCGGAAACAGGGACCGAACGCCGCGCCGGGACCGCCCAGCAGCGCCGCCCCCAGTCCGAAGGCAATGGCCAGCAGTGCCGCCATCACCACAAAGCAGTAGACGAGGCAGTTGACAAATTTGCCCAGATAGACGGTGATCCGGGGCATTCCGAAAAAGATGGTGTTGCGCATCGTCTGAATCTTGTGCTCCTCCGAGAAGGTCATATCCCCGATGAGGAGGGTGAAGTAAAGTCCGATGCTGGGAAGAAACTGGATAAAGAACAGCAGAAGCATATCCAGGTGCATCCGCTGGGAGGCATCCTCCACCGTCGAATTGGCGTAGGCAAAAAGGGAGGTGACGCTCAGCAGCACCAGACCGCAGACGGCAACCGTCAGATACAGGTACCGGCGGCGGAAGGTGCGGTACATTTCCCCGAAAAGATAGTGCGTCATGCCTGTTTCCCTCCCATCAGATTGAGGAAGTAGTCCTCGAGGTTCGAAGTATGGGTGTTGATGGAAAGCAGTGCGACTCCGCCGCCCACCAGCAGGCTGGAAATCGTCTGCGGATCGTCGATGTGGCTGTACAGCCGGATGGTGCTGCCGGGCAGCACCTCGAAGTCTGTAATGCCCGCCTGTTCGAGGAGGGCGGCCGCCTGCGGCGCGTTGTTGACGGCAATCTCAAGGCAGTCGCGGCATTTCGCGCGGATCTCATCAGCCGAAATCTGCTCCAGAAGCCGCCCGCTGTCGACAAAGGCGTAGTGGGTGGCGAGATTGGCGAGCTCGCTCAAAATGTGGCTGGAAATCAGGATGGTGGTGCCGTGCTCCCGGTTGAGCTGAAGCAGCACGTCGCGGAACTCGACAATGCCCATCGGATCGAGGCCGTTGATCGGCTCGTCGAGAACGAGAAAGTCCGGGCTACCGAGCAGGGCGAGGGCGAGACCCAGCCGCTGCTTCATGCCGAGAGAGAAGTTTTTGAACTTCTTTCTGCCGGTGTTTGCGAGCCCGACCTGCCGCAGGAGGGCGTCCGCCGTTTCCCGGCCGGGAATTCCGCGCTGAATGCGGTAGAACTCGAGATTGTCGTGGGCGGTGAGATAGGGGAAAAAGCTGGGGGTCTCGACCATGCAGCCGATGCGGCGGCGCATTCTATTGAGATTCGCCTCGCCGCTCTGTCCAAAGAGGGTGAAGTCGCCCGAGGTGGGGAAAGTCTGGCCGGTAATCATCCGGATGAGGGTAGTTTTTCCGGCGCCGTTTTTTCCAACCAGCCCGTAGATCTGGCCGGGCTTGATCTCGAGGGTGATGTGGTCGACCGCGAGGTCCCGGTAGCGCTTGGTGAGCTGATGGGAGGCAAAGACTGGTTCTTCCATGTGGATCATCCTTTCGTGGATTTTCTTTACAATGGATAGTATAACGCGCCGGGTGTAAATCGAGCTAAAGAAAAGGTTAAACAAATCTTAAATCGGCGCGTGACCGCGCGGGACAATCCGGCGCGGCAGCCTTCCACGCGCCGGACTCCGGCTGGCGTGAACAAGTCACGCCTCTGAAAACAAATTCCCCGCAATATTGCAATTCGGCGCGTGACCGCGCGGGACAATGACGGCGCGGCGGCACAGCACCGTTCGATGCCGCTGGATTGCGAGAATCTCTCCGCGCGACATTTCCCCACCACCGACAATGGGGCGCCTGGTTGAGGCGCCCCGATGGGTTTGGCAATATGGGAAAGGCTCAGTCGATGGCGTAGGTGTCGATCTTCTCCTTCACCATGGCGAGGAAGGCGTCCACGCTCATGCCGCCCAGGTCGCCGTTTGCGCGGGAGCGGACGGCGACTTCGCCGTTTTCCACTTCCTTGTCGCCGATGACGAGCATGTAGGGGATCTTCTGGAGCTGCGCTTCGCGGATCTTATATCCGATCTTCTCGCTGCGCAGGTCGGCGGACACCCGCAGGCCGGCTGCGTCGAACTCCTTGCAGAGCTCCCGGCAGCGCTCCGCAGCCCGGTCGGTGACCGGCAGCAGCCGCACCTGCTCGGGGGCGAGCCACACCGGGAAGGCTCCGGCGAAATGCTCGGTGATGACGCCGATGAACCGCTCGATGGAGCCCAGCACCACCCGGTGGATCATGACGGGGCGGTGCTTTTGGTCGTCCTCGCCGGTATACTCAAGTTCAAAGCGCTCGGGCAGCTGGGAGTCGAGCTGGATGGTGCCGCACTGCCAGGTGCGTCCCAGGCAGTCGGCCAGATGGAAGTCGAGCTTCGGGCCGTAGAAGGCGCCGTCGCCCTCGTTGATGGTGTATTCCTTGCCCATGCCGGTGATGGCGTCTTTCAAAATTTCCTGATTGCGCTCCCACTGCTCCACAGTGCCGATGTGGTCCTCGGGCATGGTGGACAGCTCGATGGTGTAGGTCAGGTTGAAGGTGGAGTAGACCTCGTCAAAGAGCCGGACCGTCTCCTGGATGACGTCCTTGAGCTGGTCGGGGGTCATGAAGATGTGGGCGTCGTCCTGGTTGAAGCAGCGCACCCGGAAGAGGCCGTGCAGCGCGCCGGACAGCTCGTGGCGGTGAACCAGGCCGATCTCGCCCACCCGCAGAGGCAGGTCGCGGTAGGAGTGAAGCTCACTCGCGTAGACCAGCATCCCGCCGGGGCAGTTCATCGGTTTGATGGCGAAATCTTCCCCGTCGATGACAGTGGTGTACATATTTTCCTTATAATGATCCCAGTGGCCGGAGCGCTCCCAGAGCTGGCGGTTGAGGATGACGGGGGTAGAGATCTCCACATAGCCGTACTTCTTGTGGATCTTGCGCCAGTAGTCGAGCAGGGTGTTTTTGAGAATCATGCCCTTGGGCAGGAAGAAGGGGAAGCCGGGGCCCTCGTCCCGGAGCATGAACAGCCCGAGTTCCCTGCCGATCTTGCGGTGATCCCGCTTTTTGGCCTCTTCGAGCATTTTGAGGTATTCCTCCAGCTCAGCCGCCTTGGGGAAGGAGATGCCGTAAACCCGGCAGAGCTGGCGGTTTTTGGAATCGCCGCGCCAGTAGGCGCCGGTGGTGGAGGTGAGCTTGAATGCCTTGACCACGCCCATATCCATCAGGTGGGGGCCGGCGCACAGCTCGGTGAACTCGCCCTGTTTGTAGAAGGAGATTTCATCTCCCTGCCCGGCGTGTTCGGCGATCAGCTCCACTTTATACGGTTCGCCGCGTTCTTCCATCAGTCTGGTTGCTTCGGCGGGGGAGAGGGTGAACCGCTCGATGGTGAGCTTTTCCCTGATAATCTTTTTCATCTCGGCTTCCAGCGCGGCCAGGTCTTCGGGGGTGAAGGGACTCTCCACGTCGAAATCATAGTAAAAGCCGTTTTCGATGGCGGGGCCGATGGCCAGCTTCACATTGGGGAAGAGGCGCTTGACCGCCTGCGCGAGAATGTGGGAGGTCGTGTGCCAGAAGGTCTTTTTGCCGTCGGGATCGTCGAAGGTGAGGATCTCCAGCGCGCAGTCGCCGTCCAAAACGGTGCGCAGGTCCTTTACTTCGCCATTGACCTTGCAGGCGCAGGCGGCGCGGTAAAGACCCATGCTCAGGTCCTTGCAGGCGTCCGCCGCGGAGATGGGCGCGTCATAGCTTTTGACGCTGCCGTCTTTCAGCGTGATGTTTACCATAACAATCTTCCTTTCTTTATTCAAACAAACGATATCCGGTCTCAAGCCTCCGCAGTTCCCGATTTTTCACCGCGGAGGCAGCCGGTTCGCTCCCCCGCCTCCTCTGCGGCGAGCCAGGCGGCTTTCGTGACGCCGTAGAGGGCGCAATCCTGGAACCCCAGGGAGCAGCGGTACTTCTGCGGGGCCTCCCCCTCCTTTTTCATCCCGGCCTTCTGCATGACCCGGCCGGAGGCGGGATTTTGAAGGGAATGGTAGGTTTCAGCGCGGTTAAACCCGATCTCGCGAAAAGCGAACCCCAGCACAGCCCGAAGGGCCTCTGCGGCATAACCTCTTCCCTGCCAGTCCCGGCCGACGCAGTAGGCCGGCTCGCAGACCAGATCCTGCGCGCTGGCGGTGAAGAGACTCAGGATGCCCACCGGCTCCTCCGTTTCCCGGGGGACGATGGCCCAGCGGTAGAAATCCGGGTGGGCGTACCCGCTTATGAGCTCCTCCAAAAAGCGGCGCGCCTCCTCCACCGAGGCATAAGGCCGCCACCGCATGAATTTCGCCGCCTCCGGATCGGAGAGCCAGTTTCGGAACATCGCCTCCCCGTCCCCCGGCCGGAAGGGGCGGAGCAGCAGCCGCTCCGTCTGAAGGGGAATGGTCCCCTTATGGTGCAGGCAGTATTCCACAGCGCCCCCTCCTTTCCCAATCAAAAACCGCTCCATCCCCGCAAAAACAGGGATGAAGCGGCACGCTCCACGGTTCCACCCGAATTACAGCCAAACGGCTGTCGCTCACTGGCAGGGTAACGGCTGCCGGCCGGCGCGGTTCACCGCGCCCTCCCAGGCGGTGTCGGAAAGTCCTGCTTCCGGGAACGCTTGCAGCCATTGGCGCTCCTCTCTGGGCGGAAGACCGGCGGAAAATCCGCTTCCTGATCGGCGGTTTTGGATATAGCTTCATTTTAACACGCCGCGTCTCCCATGTCAAGGGGAATTTTGACGGGCGGGCGGCTAATTTCTGCCGGAAAGTTTCCAGATCGCGGAGAGGCCCGCGCCTGCGGCAGCGCTCACGAAGGAGGCAGCAAGGCACCGGACTGCGGCAAGGGAGGCAAAACCGGCCCCGATTCCCAGGCCGACCGCCGCAATGAGCAGCAGCACCGCAATCCCCGCGAGAGAATAAGACAGAATTCTCAGAACTTTCATGGCGATTCTCCCCCATTCGGCCGTTTTCCTCTCCTGTACAACCTCATTTTAACATGCGCCATCCCGCCTGTCAAGACGCCGCAGCAGAGCAGCGCCACCCCCAGTGTGACGAGGCTGCCGTTCATTCCGCTCTCCCCGCCGGACAGAAGGACGGGCCCTTCAAACCGGACGGTCGTGAGGTGGGGGTAGCCGTCCAGCGGCAGGCCATTGAAGACAAAGCCTGCTGCAAAGGTCCAGAGAAAATCCGCCGCAGCCGGAGCGGACAGCCCGCCGGACCGCAGCCGCAGCAGGCCGAGCAGCAGCCCGACTGCCAGCCCGTTTGCCGCGGCAGTCCATCCGTCTTCCCAAAATCCGGTGCAGAGCAGCAGATGGAGCGCCGCGCTCCCCAGCGCCGCGGCAGCCGGACCGAAACGCTTCTCCAGCAGGGTGAACAGATACCCGCAGCAGAGGAGTGCCACCCGCGCAGCCCGGCAGGCCAGCGCCAGCAGCCACAGCCAGAGCCCGTCGAGGCCTGCAAGCTGGCTGCGGAAGGACATCATCCCGCCGGTCCAGAAGATGAGCAGCACACCGCCCGCCAGCAGCACGCCGGTTCCCCCGCCCAGCAGCAGCCCATCGCCGGGGCGTGCGGCCGGCAATCTCTCCCGGTCCCAGCGGCAGAACAGGGCGCTCAGCAGAAAAACCGCGCCAAAGAGCGCCAGCTCCCGGACAAACTGCGCCGGGGCGGTTTTGCCGGCAAAGGGGGCGCCCGGCAGAAGGACCGCCAAAGCCAACAGCGTACAGGCAGTAAGAAAAAGGGCGGCGCGCGCCGCCAGACCGCCAGTCGAGTACATCCTTCTCACACCTCTCCTGTGGGATTTTCCGCAGAGAAAAACGCGCAAAGCGGGCTCTCCCCTTCACGAAACGAAATTTTTATGGTACAATGGAGACAGAATTCCACCTCATTTTGAAAGGAGGAGCGCTTATGCCGCACGCTCTTGCAATCGCCGGCGGCGGTGCGTCCGGGCTCTGCGCGGCGGTGTTCGCGGCGCAGAGCGGCGGATTTTCGCGGATCACGCTGCTCGAGCGCGGCCCGCGGGTCGGCCGCAAGCTGCTCGCCACCGGCAACGGCCGCTGCAATCTGACCAACCGCTTTTTTGCCCGGAAAAACTACCACGGGGCTGACCCCGCCTTCACTGCTCCCGCCTTTGCCCGCTTCGGGCTGGAGGAGACCCTCGCCTTCTTCGAGTCGCTGGGCCTTCTCTTTCACGAAGAGGAGGACGGCCGGATCTATCCCCGCTCCCTGCAGGCCGCGTCGGTGCTCGACGCGCTGCGGCTCGAGGCGGACCGCCTCGGGGTGGAGACCCGCTGCGGCTGCGAGGTGACGGCCATCCGCAGGGCGCCGGGCGGTTTTTCCCTCTCCCTCGCGGAGGGAGGTGCGCTGTCCGCCGGACTGGTTCTGCTTGCGGCGGGAGGACCGGCTTCTCCCAAGCTCGGCGGAACCGACGCGGGCGCCAGGCCGCTCGCCCCTTTCGGTCACAAAACGGGGGCGCTGCTGCCTTCCATCGTCCAGCTGAAAACTGAGACAGCGCCCATCAGGCCGCTTGCCGGCATCAAATTTGAGGGAACCGCCTCCCTGCTCGACGGCGGGACGCCGCTCCGCAGCGAACCGGGCGAGATTCTCTTCACCGAATACGGCCTCTCCGGCCCGCCCATTTTACAGCTCTCCTGCACCGCGACCCACCTGCTCGAAAAACGGGGCGCCGCCCCGAAAATCGCCCTGGATTTTTTCCCGGAATACGACAAAAAAACGCTGTCCGCCCTCCTCTACCGCCGGGTTTACGCGCGGCCGGACGCGGAGCTTTCTCACTTCCTGCTCGGCCTTCTCCCCAGGCGGCTGGGAGAAACGATTCTGAAGGCCGCGGGCATCGCCCCTCTCTCCCGCCGGGCGGACAGCCTCACCCGGCAGGAGCTCGCCTCCCTGACCGGCCTGCTCAAAGGCTGGACTCTCGCCGTCACCGGAACGACCGGCCTCGCCAACGCTCAGGCGACGGCGGGCGGCGTCCTCACCAGAGATTTTGACTCGCAAACCCTCGAATCGCGGCTGGTTCCCGGCCTATACGCCTGCGGCGAGGTGCTGGACATCGACGGCGACTGCGGCGGCTTCAATCTCCAGTGGGCCTGGTCGTCGGCCATGCTCGCCGTCTCGGCCATGCTCGAGAGGGAATGAGGCGGCGAACGGCCCCGCATACGAACTCCGCAAAGGCGCCCAGCGCCGCTTACAGAAATCAATCTTCCCGAAAGGCGGTCCGATTATGCCAAATGAACCCATTTTAACCGAAGCCGGCGAAAATCTCCGCTACCTGCGGCTGCTCTCCAACCAGTTCCCATCCATTGAGGCGGCGGCCACCGAGATCATCCGGCTGCAGGCTTATCTGAATCTTCCCAAGGGCACCGAGCACTTCATGTCCGACCTGCATGGGGAACACGAAGCCTTTCTCCACATCCTGAACAACGCCTCCGGCGCGATTCGGGAAAAGGTCGACGCACTGTATGCCAACACCCTCTCCTCCCGGGAGCGGGCGGTGCTCGCCACCCTCATCTACTACACCGACGCAAAGCTCAAGGAGATCCGGGAGGAGACCCCTGCCGCCGAGATGGACGAGTGGTACAAGATCACCCTGAACCGCCTCATCGAGATCTGCCGCCTGGTCGCCTCCAAATACACCCGCGCTCAGGTGCGGGACGCCCTCCCCAAAGGATACGAGCAGATCATCGACGAGCTGCTCCACACCGGCTACGACGCCCTCAACAAGGAGCAGTACTACGAAAATATCCTCGCGACCATCATCGACATCGGCCGGGCGGACGAGTTCATCATCGCGGTCTGCGCCGCCATCAAGCGGCTGATCGTCGACCGGCTGCACATTGTCGGCGACATCTTTGACCGGGGACAGCGCCCGGACATCATCATGGACTCCCTCATGGCCCACCACCGGGTCGACATTCAGTGGGGCAACCACGACATCCTCTGGATGGGGGCTGGGGCGGGCAGCCGCACCTGCATCGCCAACGTCTTAAACAACTGCATCACCTACAACAACCTCGAGGTCATCGAGACCGGCTACGGCATCAGCCTGCGCCCGCTCGCCCTCTTTGCGAGCGAACGGTACCGGAAAACCGACCTCTCCTGTTTCATGCCGCGGGTCTCGGAATCCGGGCACTACAATCCCCGCGACCTCGAACAGACCGCCCGGATGCACAAGGCCATCGCCATCATCCTTTTCAAGCTGGAGGGGCAGACCATCCGCCGCAATCCCTCTTTCCGGATGGAGCACCGCCTGCTGCTCGACAAAATCAACTACGACACCGGCAAAATCACGCTGGAAGGGAAGGAGTACCAACTCCGCGACTGGGATTTCCCCACCGTCGGCCGGGACGATCCCTACCGCCTCACCGAGGAGGAGGCCGCCGTCATGGAACAGCTCCGCTTTTCCTTCCAGCAGAGTGAAAAATTGCAGCGGCACATCAAGTTCCTCTACTCGAAGGGTGGAATGTACCTCTGCTGCAACCGGAATCTCCTCTTTCACGGCTGCATCCCGATGGAGGAGGACGGCTCCTTCACAAGCTTTGAGGTGGATGGGCAGACCCTCTCGGGCAAAGCCTTCATCGACTATACCGAGACCCTCGCCCGCCAGGGATACTACGCCCGCCCCGACAGCCCGGAACGGCAGAAGGGCAAGGATTTCCTCTGGTTTCTGTGGTGCGGAAGCAGCTCCCCCCTCTTCGGGCGGAGCAAGATGGCCACCTTTGAGCGGCTGCTCATCGGGGACGAGGCGCTCAGCGCAGAAGGCAAAAACCCCTATTACCGGCACAACAACGAGGAGGCGACCTGCCTGAAAATTCTGGCGGAGTTCGGCCTTTCCGGAGAATACTGCCACATCGTCAACGGTCATGTCCCGGTCATCAGCAAGGCGGGGGAAAACCCGGTCAAGGCCAACGGCCGCCTCATTGTCATCGACGGCGGATTCTGCCGGGCCTACCAGCCCAAGACCGGCATCGCGGGCTACACGCTGGTCTACAATTCCCACGGCATCTGCATCACCTCCCACGAGCCGTTCGCGGGGGTGGCCGACGCCATCCGGTATAATAAGGATATTTTATCAACTTCCGTAATATTTGAGACGCGGGAATCCCGCATCAAAATCGCCGACACCGACGACGGCGCCCGCATCCGGGAGGACATCGCGGGCCTCAAGCTGCTGCTGGAAGCCTACCGGCGGGGCACCGTCAAGGAATCCCACGGCGGGGAGTAATGTCTCCGCAGCAGAAAACCTCCCCGGGTTCCGCCGCTCTGCGGACAGGCCCGGGGATTTTTTCGCCTGCGGGAAAATTCACCTTTCTCCACTTTTTTTCGCGTGGAAAATGTGCTATGATGGATATTCGAAAACAGACGCCTGGAAAGGGTGATGGGATGGAAAAAATCGCGCTCATAACCGGCGCCTCCCGCGGCATCGGGCGGGAGACCGCCCTGCGGCTCTGGCGGGGCGGTTGCCGGGTCGCCATAAACTATCAAAAATCCGCGCAGGCCGCCGCTGAGCTGGCCGCGGAGCTCAACCGCCTGCGGCCTAGCTCAGCGCTGGCCGTCAGGGCCGACGTCTCGCGGCGGGAGGAGGTCTTCGCCATGAAGGCTGCGGTCGAACAGGCGCTGGGCGAGGTCGAGATCCTCGTCAACAACGCCGGCATCGCCCAGCAGAAGCTCTTCACCGACCTCACCGACGAGGACTGGGACCGGATGTTCGCGGTCGACGTCAAGGGGGTCTTCCTCTGCTGTCAGGCGTTTCTGCCGCCCATGATCCGCAAAAAAGCGGGAAAAATCATCAACATCGCCTCGATGTGGGGGCAGGTCGGCGCCTCCTGCGAGGTCCACTACTCAGCCGCCAAGGGGGCGGTCATCGCTTTGACCAGGGCGCTTGCCCAGGAGGTCGGCCCCT
>CALXIG010000047.1 GCA_944388305.1 uncultured Clostridia bacterium | reverse complement strand
CGCGGGCTTCGTTGTCGACGTTCTCGTAGATGGCCGGGAAGCCGTCCTTCGCGAAGGCAAAGGTGAAGTAGGAGCTGGAGTAGGTCTTGAGGGTCTCAGCCTGCTCGGTGGAGCGGACAACGCTGTGAGCTTCCGCATCGTAGGAGTCGTAATCGACACCTTCGATACCGAGGTTCATCAGCACGAAGCCTTCCTGGCTGTTGCCCCAGTCGATGAGTTCCAGGCACTTCTCGACATCCGCCTCGGCGGAGATCATCCAGCAGCCCCAGATGGGAGGAGCAGAATAGACAGTGGGGGTGCCGGTGTAAATGTTCTCCAGCGGAGCCGCATATGTAAAGGTGGAGAGGCAGGTCTCCTCATCCATGTAGGCGAGCTGCTGATGCACGCCGGTCTGGAAGGAGCTCAATGTGCCAACAGTCTGAGAACGGAGCTTTTCGGCGTCCGCCATGTAGGCGTTGGTGAAGTACTCGGGGTCGAAGGAGCCGTCGAGGTAGCACTCACGCAGGAACTCGAGGAAATCGATGTACTCGGTGCGGCAGTAACGGGTGTGCGGCTCGCCGTCCTTGTCGACGACATTGCCCAGGCCGAATGCATTGCTGATGTAGGGGATATCCACAGCGGTGCCGGTGACAGCGGTGGAGAAGCCGTAGGTGTCGTCCACGCCGTTGCCGTCGGGATCGTCGTAGGTGAAGGCGTGCATGACTTCCTTGAACTCATCGAGGGTGGTGGGAACTTCGAGGCCGAGGTTGTCCAGCCACTGCTGGTTGATGACCATGCCCCAGTAGTTGACCATGTTGGGCTTGGCGATCGCGTGGATCTTGCCGGTGTTGGTGGAGCGCATCGCGTTCATCATGGACTCGGGGACGTTGGCAACGATGTTCTCATAGTTGGGGATGAGGTCGTCCAGCTCGGCGAGCAGGCCGTCTTCCGCCCACTGCTCATAGTTGGAGTCCGCGCCGCCCCAGTTGTAGATGATGTCGGGCAGGTCGCCGGAAGCCATCGTGATCTGAAGGCGTTCGTTGTAGTTGTTGATCGGAGGCGCTTCATACTCGATTACCAGGTTCAGCCGGTTCTCAATCTCAGCGAGCAGGGGGTTGTCCTCTACGGCAACCTCAGCGTTCAGACGGTTGAAGATGCGGATGGTGGTAGGCTCCTCGCTCTCGCTGCTTTCGCTGCTTTCGGAAGTAGTGGAAGAGGTGGAGGTGCCGCTGCTGGCGGTAGAGCTGGTTTCGGTTTCGCCGCTGCAGGAGCTCAGGCCGACGGTTGCCAGCATGGAGGCCGCGCAGAGGGTTACGAAAACTCTCTTTGTCATTTTGGTCATGAACAAATCACTCCTAATTTAAATTGTCGAGTTGTCGCCGGTTTCCAAACCGCCGGGCGGTTCGGAACCAATCAAGCAACTGCCTTTGACGCTTCCCATTATGACAAAGATTCGATAAAAAGTAAATAATGATTATGACAGCTCATAACAATGGTATTTTTCCGGCAGGAATTTGTGTAAAATCAGTGTTATTCTTGTGCATTTTTGTTATCGTCCATCATTTTTCGGTACTGGCCGGGGGTAATTCCCTCCACGCCCTTGAAAGTTTTGATGAAATAGTGCGCATAGGCGAAACCGACGCGGTGAGAAATCGCCTCCACTGTCAGAGAATGATCCTGGAGCAGCTCCTTTGCCAGCTGGATGCGCTGGTGATTGACATAATCGTTGAAGCTCATTCCGGTTTTTTCCTTAATCAGCCTGGTCAGATAGTTGCGATTCATGTTGAACTGATAGGACATCGCGTTCAGGTTGAAGTCATTTTCGCACAGATTTTCCCGGATATACTGGAAAATGCTGTCTTCCAGCACGTTTTCATCCCGCGCGTTCTTTTTGCCGATCTCCTCGAGGATCGCCCGCAGAAATCCCATCAGCCATTCTTCGACGTCAGCAGCGCGCTGAAAGTGCTGGCTGTCCTCCCGGTAGAGGTTGATGGAGATGGGCAGCGAGGTAATCTCCTTCAGGACGGCATTTTGCAGCTGATAGAGATAGTTCTCGATCAGGGTGTCCGGCAGAAAATTCTCCCTGGAGAGAACGGTATCCAGAAACTTGCGCGCGTAAAGGTAGCAGCCCTCGGCGTTGGAGATCATCATATTGTTGAGGATCTGCTTTTCGCAGTTGGCAGGATAAGGCGCCGGGTCGCCGCTGACAAGCCGCCGGCCGGAGCACTGGATGAAATTTCCCTCCGAAACCAGCTTGTAGTTGAGCATCTGAACCGACTCGTGAAAGAGGGTGGAGACGCTGCGCAGCGAATCTCCCTGCCGGCTCAGGACAATCCAGATCTGTCCGGGATACTGTTTGTCAAAATGCTGATAAAGCTGCCGGAGATAGGCGTCCCGCTGTCCGGTGAAAAGGCGCGCCTCTTCCTTATTATAATGAAAGAGCAGCACTGTCAGCGATGGGCGGATGTCGACGATGCGCACATCCATCCCCTGCACCCGGTCCTTCAGTTCCGCGTTGTACTGCTGGATCTCCGCGGAGAGGTTCCCCTGGCTGCCGGAATGCTCGACCAGAGCGAGGGAAAAGGTGTTGCCGGAGATGCCGTAGCCCATCTTTCCCAGCTGTTTCTGGACGGATTCCTCATCCAGGTCGGCGTTCAGGAGGATGTCGCGGAACACCTTTTCGTTGTAGGCGAAAATCGCATCCTGCAACGGGCTGGTCAGCTTCCAGATCACGATGTGGGAAAGAATCAGCAGGAACAGGAAGAGCAGAACGATGACAATGACCACCGCAATCTGATCGAAAAATTCTTCCACATCGAACTGCATTTCGCTGATCAGATGAAAGGTCCATCCGAGAGATTCAATGGTAGAGGAGGACTGGGCCGAAATCGGGCGCCCCATCAGGAAATCCAACCAGAGGGAATTGTCGGTAATCTCCCTGCTGTCGTCAAACGCCTCCCCGATCAGCTTTCCGAACATCGCGGAGGGAAACGGCGCGAAAATGCGGCCGTCCGCATCGGTGATGTAGAGCGCCAGCGTCTCGTCCTGCACATTTTTTTGCAGCATCTCGTCATAAAGGCGCTGCAGGTCGACATTGGCCACAAACACGCACCGGTCCGCGAGCGGGACAATGATGGAAAACAGCAGCCTGTCCCCCGCGGCGGCATAGCTGCTCTGAATGGTGCGGACGGTGCGGACCGGCGTCCGCTGGATAATGTCAGACGAAAAATACGGCAGGATCTCCTGATCGTAAAACCGCTCCTCGGTAAAGGAACAGCCCCAGTCGGTGGCGTAAATGCGGGGTCCGTCGCCGCCGCCTTTGAGACCCGCGGCCGAAGGAAGGTAGAGGTAGGCGCTGTAGAGGTAGCTGTTGCTCATGACAATGCTGTCGAGCGCGTCATACAGGCCGATGGCGGCTACAATGGAATGCCGCATCGCTTCCAGCGATTCGGTCAGCTCGGTGTTGTAGACAAGCAGCTTGTAGCACTGATCGGTGATCTGATCGATGACCGTTTCAAAGGTCGTGGAGATCTGATCGGCGAAGCGCTGGTTGTTTTCATCGTAATTCCGGATCAGAACCGACTGGACAACAGTATAAAGGAAAAGAACGGATGCAATCAGGGTAACAGCCAACGTCCCCGCGACGAGCTGCAAAAGCCGTTTCTGTATCTTTTTCTCCATAAACACTCTCCTGTAGCAAAAATGCTATTCTCTGATTTCCCTGTTATGCAAAGATTTTGTGTTATGTGGTCATGGCAGATGCGGCGCCAATCTGAATAAGTTGCCTTCAACTTGTTTTATTATAACGCAAAATCAGGCAATTGTCCATAACACCGCCGAAAAAACGTAACAAAAATGCACATTTTCCGCGAAAAGGCGCTGTTATGCGCAGAGGCTGTTATCGCGCCGCAAGATTTCTATTTACGAGCCGGTCATTTTCTAGTAATATAAGACGTAGAAAACGCTGCAATAAGCAAAACTTAAAGGAGTTGATGGTTATGACCAAAAAAACCACTGCCGCCGCTGCCGCCGGCAAACCCGCTGGCAACGGACTTCCGAGCTGGCTCGCCTACATCGCGCGGAAGAAGTACCTGTACATCATGCTGATTCCCTGTGTGGTGTACTTCTTCATCTTCAACTACATCCCCATGTACGGCGTGCTGATCGCTTTCAAGGACTTTAACTTCAAGCTCGGTATTCTGGGAAGCCCCTGGATCGGATTTGAAAACTTCGAGTACATGTTCGGCCTGTCCGACTTTTACGAAGTTCTTCGCAACTCCATCGTGCTGAGCGTGCTGCGCATGATCTTCACCTTCCCCTTCCCCATCATCCTCGCACTGCTCATGAACGACATCGCCATCCCGAAATATCAGAAGACGGTGCAGACCATCATCTATCTGCCGCACTTCGTCTCCTGGGTCGTTATCGGCGGTATTCTGGTAAACTTCCTCTCCCCCACCAACGGCGCAGTCAACAACATCATCAAGTCGATGGGCGGCGAGCCGATCTTCTTCCTGGGCGATCCGAAATACTTCCGCACCCTGGTTGTTCTGACCAGTATCTGGAAAGACTCCGGATGGGGCACCATCATCTACCTGGCCGCCATCACCAGCATTCCGGCCGAGCTGTATGAGGCGTCCACCATGGACGGCGCGAACAAGCTCCAGAACCTGTGGTATGTCACCCTCCCCTCGATCAAGTCCACCGTCGTCATCATGTTCATCCTCCAGATGGGCCGCATCATGAGCAACGGCTTCGAGCAGGTCTACATTCTCCAGAACACCCGAAACCTCAGCGTCTCGGACGTCTTTGAGACCTACACATACCGCGTCGGTATGGTCGGAGGACGCTACTCCTTCGCGACGACCGTCGGCCTGTTCACATCGGTCGTCAGCATTATCTTCCTTCTCGCCAGCAACAAGCTCGCCAACGCGCTCGGCGAAGAAGGCATCTGGTAATTGGAAAAAGGAGGGCTATCTTATGAATCTGAAAAAAATGTCAGGGTTTGACATCGGCTACAAGGTCTTTGTCTATGTCTTCTGTACCCTGTTCGCGCTCATCTGTCTCTACCCCATGATCTGCGTGCTGTCCTACTCGGTCACCCCCTACATGGAGTACCTGGAGCATCCGCTCCGCCTCATCCCCTCGCACTTCGACTTTTCGGCCTATCAGAAGCTGCTCGGCTTTGACCTGGTGTACAGCGGTTACCGCAACACCATCTTCATCACCGTTGTCGGCGTTCTGCTCAACATCTTCCTGATGTGCATCTCGGCTTATCCGCTGTCCAAAAAGGACCTGAAAGGCCGCAACTTCGTCCTCGGCATGATTACCGTCACCATGTTCTTCAACGGCGGTATGATCCCGAACTTCTACCTGGTCCGGACCATCGGCCTGTACGACACCATCTGGTCCCTCATCATCCCCGGCGTGCTGGGCGCCTACAACCTGATCCTGATGAAGAACTTCATGACCCAGATTCCCGACAGCCTTGAGGAGTCCGCGGTCATCGACGGCGCGAACGAGTTTGTCGTCCTCTTCCGGATCATCATTCCGCTCTCCAAGCCCGCCATCGCGACCTTCATCATCTTCCACGCGGTTGCCCAGTGGAACGGCTACTTCAACGCCATCCTCTACACCGTCAAGCGCAGCCTCTGGCCTCTGATGCTGGTCCTCCGCGAGATGGTCGTCGAGGACGGCATGAACATGGTCAACCAGGGCCAGATCTCCGACAGCAGCCTGACGACAATCTTCACCATGAAGATGGCCATCATCATCATCGCGGTTCTGCCGATCATCTGCATCTACCCCTTCCTCCAGCAGTATTTCACCAAGGGCCTCATGGTCGGCTCCGTCAAGGGCTGATCCGGCGCCTGCAATTCAAAATCTTCCGGCATTGGCGGATCCCGCCAATGCCGGTTGTGTAAATCCGGCGCGATCTCCGCGCGAAAGAAGGTCTTTTTATGCCAAAAATGTTACCCGAACTCACCTCCAGCCCGGTCCTGCACCGCTACAACGGCGGCGCACCCGTCCTTTCCGCAAAGGACATCCCCTATGACGCCACCTGCATTTTCAACGCGGGCGTCGCCAAATACCAGGGAAAGTATGTCATGGCCTTCCGCGACGACTTTACGCATACGCCGAATACGGCGGCTTTCCGCGGCACTGTCGTCGGTGTCGCCTACAGCGACGACGGCATTCACTGGGACGTCCGCAAAACGCCCTTCCTCACCCCCGAGAGCATGGGCGATCCCGACGTCACCCGCGTCTATGATCCCCGCATCACCGTCATCGACGGCAAATGCTGCCTCTGCTTCGCGGTGGACACCCACCACGGCCTTCGCGGCGGCATCGCGCTGACGGAGGATTTCGAAAAAATCGAAGTCGTGACCATGAGCGTGCCGGATAACCGCAACATGGTCCTCTTCCCGGAGAAAATCGGCGGCCGCTACATGCGCCTCGAGCGTCCCATGCCGGTCTACTCCCGCGGCAGGGACCGGTTTGACACCTGGCTTTCCGCCTCCCCCGACCTGCGCTACTGGGGCGACTCCAAGCTGGTTCTCGGCGTGGAGGATGTCCCCTTTGCCAACGACAAGGTCGGCCCCGGCGCACCCCCCATCAAGACCAAGGACGGCTGGCTCACCCTCTTCCACGCGGTGCATCGCGATGAAACCCGCGGCAAAAACGGCTGGGAGCCGAAATGGGCAAAATGCTACTCGGCCGGCATCATGCTGCTGGACCTGGAGGATCCTTCCAAGGTCGTCGGCATGTCCAAGGTCCCGCTGATCGCCCCCGAAACCACCTGGGAGGCCGATGAGGGCTTCCGTACCAACGTCATCTTCCCCGGCGGCATGATTCTCGAGGACAACGGTGAAGTGAAGATCTACTACGGCGCTTCCGACACCGTCGAGTGCCTGGCCACCGCGGATGTCGACGAACTCGTCGCCCTCTGCAAGGACAAAAGGTAATCCAATATAGCTGTCTCATCCCGGCGCCGGATCGCGAATGCGGCGCCGGGAATTTTTTGCACAAAAAACCGGGTGCCGCATTTGCGGCACCCGGAAACGGGAAAACCTTATTTCTGATACCGGCCGTAGGTCCGCGCGGTTTCGATCATGGCGAAGAGATTCTCCGCGGGAGTATCCCGCCCGCACTGGTCACCGGTCGAAAGGATGAAGCGTCCGCCTTCCGCCGCATCGTCGATGGCCTGCCTGCTTGCCCGGATGACGTCCTCCACCGAGCCGTTGAGCATTACATCGGTGGTGTGCAGGTTGCCCTTGAGGACCAGCTTGTCGCCGTAGAGGCGCTTGATCTCCTTCAGATTGCAGTCGCCCATCGGGGGGATTTCCAGCGGATCAATGATGGTGAGATCGGTTTCGTCGTGGCAGATTTTGACCAGTTCCTTCTCCGGTCCGCAGGAGTGAATGTGGGAGGGGACGCCGTACTCCTTACAGAGCTGGGTGACCCGCTTGACGACCGGCAGGGCGAGCTTCCGGAAGGTTTCCACCGTCTGATAGACCAGCGTTCCCGAGCCACCGGTGCAGATGAAGTCCGGTCTGGTCTCCAGGCTCATCAGCTTGCGGAAATAGATCTCGGAATCGCGCAGGCGCTGACGGCTGCGCTCCTCATAGCGCTCGGGGTAATCGTAGTACTCGTAGATCTGCTCCTCGGAGCCGATGAATACCGATCCGCCGCAGGAAACGCCGACCAGGCCGTGGTCCCCCATCTCCTCCTTCACGAGCTTGAGCAGGGCCTCTCCCTCGATGCCGGCGTAGGGGTTGCGCTTCTCCACCGTCTCAAAGTGATTGGGCGTCAGGTCCACTCCCGCCTTTTCGAGGGGAACGCCGTGAACCGGCGGATTGTCGATAAAATAGAAGCTCACATGGTCGTCCCAGAAACGCCTGCCGTTTGCCTCGCGGTAAACGCGGGTGATGATCTTGTCCTCGGTCCGTTTGACAATCGCCTCGCGGCGGTCGTAGTCAATCTGGCCCAGCTCGTCAAAGCGGATCGGGACATAACCATCCATCAGCGAATCAAAGCCAAAGTATTTGACGCAGTCGATGTACGCCTTCCATTTCGGAATTTCCTCATACAGGTAAATGTCCCAAAACGGACGGCCGGTCATTTTGACCGGGATCATATTGGAAGTGTCCGGGGCAACCGGCACGCAGTCCGGAATTTCGCCGCGGATTACAGTGAGAAGGCGCTCGCGGGAAGTCATGGATACCATCCTTTCTGGCAGTGAATTGAAAGATGCCGCCGGCCCCGCTGTGCTGCAACGCAAAACGGGAAATAGCGGAGGATCCGGCAGCATCCTTATTATAGCAGATTTCCCCTTCCCTTTCTTCCCCGTTTTTGATATAATATTTGTGATATTTTGATTTTTCAGGAGGTGGCCGCATGGCACGCGTCATTGAAGCCGAACAAATTTTTTCGCCCGGAAGGGTCCATTTTCACCTGATCCGCAGCCTGGCGGAGGCTTCCGCACCACACACCCACACCTTTTTTGAAATTTTCATCCTGATGAACGGACAGATGCGCCACATCGTCAACGGGGAGGAAACACTCCTGCAAAAAAACGCCGCCGTCCTCATCCGGCCGGCGGACACGCACGGTTTCCAGCGGGAGGGGGACGGCGACTGCTGTTTTCTGAATCTGGCCTTTCCCGCCGGGCTGCTGGGAGAGGTCTGCGCCTTTCTGGGGCAGGGACTTTCACCCGAGTTTTTCCGGAAAATGCCCGGCTGCCTGACCACCCAGGCGCCCGAGGCGCTCTGTGCGCGGGCGGAACAGGTCTACCGCGAATACTGCCTGCTGCCCCCGGGCGGACGGCCCGCGGAGGCGCGTGCCAAGCTCCTGATCGCCGAGCTGCTGGAACGCTGCTTTCTCCCCGCCGGTCAAACGGGGGGCGCGCCGGACTGGTTCCTCCGGCTGGAGGAGGCCATGCGGCAGCCGGAAGTCTTCGCAGGCGGGCTGCAAAAACTCGCCGAACTGAGCGGCAAAACGCCGGAGCACATCTGCCGCACCTTCCGCCGCTACCGCGGCAAGAGTCCGCATGCAGCCATCTCCGAACTGCGCGCGGTGTACGCCGCCAATCTGCTGCGCACCACCTCTATGCCGGTTCTTGACATCAGCCTGGAATGCGGCTACACCAGCCTCAGCCACTTTTACAGCCGCTTCCGCGCGGCCTATGGCGTGGCGCCCGCAGCCTACCGCGCCCGCAGCCGGGCGCTCAGCCCGCTTACAGGCCCAGAAGGCGCTCCGCCTCGTCCATGACAAGCTTCATCTGCCGCATCACCATCTGGTCGTAATCCCCGCTCCCGGTGCAGGAGCGGACCCGGGTTTCCAGCCCGAACGGCAGTCCCTCCAGCGCGGAGAGATGGTACTTCGCCGTGACCGGATAGGGCAGGCACTCGGTGAAAGCGGCCAGCGAAAGGAGGGCGGCGAGCTTTTCCGCGCGCTCCGGGTCGGTGCGGAAATGTTCGCAGAGCCAGACATAGAGCTTCGGGTGAAAGTTGGCCATGACGCCGCAGTAACCCGCCGCACCCATCCGCAGAGAGGGCAGCAGGGTCTGCGCGTTGGCGTTATAGAGCTGCATCCCGCTCCCTTCCAGCAGTTTCAGCCGCAGGCCCAGCGTCTTTTCGTCGCAGCAGGTGTCTTTGATGAAGGAGAAACGCCCGGTTTCCATGCACCAGCGCAGCATTTTTTCGGTCAGCAGGCGCTTGTAGGGGGAGGGGCATTCGTAGAGGCCCAGCGGCATTCCGGCGGGCAGGCGCTCTAAAAGCCGCCCGGCTTCCGCAATCCAGGCGTCCTCCCCGCGGTTTGCGAAGTCCAGCCGGTTGGTGAGGAGGACGACCGCCTCCGCGCCCGCCTCAAAAATGGCCTGTGCCTGTTCCGCCTGCTCCTCGGCTGTGAGGGCGGTGCAGCCGGAGGCCACTACCGCCATCCGGCTGCCGTCCGGACGGGGATTCTCCGCAGCAGCCTGCTTCACAGTACGGACCAGCGCAACGCTCTCCCTGAGATTCAGCTGGTACAGCTCGCTCGACTGACAGACCGCAAAGACGCCGTGGCAGCCCTCTCCGGCGTACCAGCCGGTCAAACGCGCCGCGCCTTCGAGGTCCACCGACTGATCCGGGCGGAACGGAGTAATCATCGTCGGGAAAGCCCCGGCGGGAAACTGTTTTTTCATAGAAAAGTCACCTGTCCTTTTTTCAGATAGGAGCGGCAGCTGCCGCTCGTTTCTATTATAAATCTTTTCCTTTTGTTTGTAAACAAAAACCCCCACTGACTGCAATTCCCCGGGAAAACCGGGCTTATTTTTATTCAAAACAGGAGGTTTCACCATGGACACCAGCGTTGTCATCCAGGAATTTTACGACCAGGATGTTCGAGTCATGCACAACATCAGCACCTACTACAACATGCCGCACCCGCATTTTCATGACGGCTTTGAAATCAACTTCACCCTCACTGCCGGAATTCTTTTCAACATCGACAACCGGCAGTATGTCACCCGCGTCGGCAGCGTCCTTCTGATCAACAATGAGGAAATCCACCACAACATCGTCCCATCCGGGCTGCTTTACGACCGCTACATCTTCTACCTCCGCCCGGAATTCATGCAGAATTTCAACGGCCAGGGCGAGGAACTCCTCCGCCTGTTTGTCAACCGGCCGGAACACTTTGAAAACTGCCTCTACCTCAATCAAAACCAGATCATCAAAATGACCCAGCTGATGGACCAGCTGCACGAATATACCAACGAAGACGTATATGCCAAACAGTTCCGCAAACAGCTTGTCACGGCGCAGATTCTCCTGCTATGCAACGAAATTGCTCTCGGGCAACCTCGGGGAGGGGCAAACCCCATCCGCAATGAACGGGTCCGCTCCATCGCATTGTACATTCAGGAACACTACAGCGAAGATCTGACGCTGGACAGGCTCTGCCAGCAGTTTTTTATCAGTAAATCTCATCTCATCACCAGCTTTAAGAACACGACCGGCATGACGCCCAACGAGTATATTATCACCGTCCGCATCATGAAATCCCGCGAATATCTGAAATCCGGGGTGTCTGTTGTCAAGACCTGCGAGTTGATCGGATATAACGATGAATCCCATTTTATCCGCACTTTCAAGCGAATTGTGGGGATAACACCCAAACAATATGGTAAACTTTATGCCGAATAACCCCTGTTTTTTCGACGTTACCATAACTTCCGCATACTTTCCCGTAAGATTTTCATATACAAAACGCAAAAAAATCGCTATAATATGAGTGCGATGTGGTTATATCATCCAAATTTTGCGAGAGACCGGAGGGAAAACAGTGACAAATCATGCAACCGCACGAGCATCTGTGGTAAAAAACAACAAAAAAGGAACTGTTTGGAAACGGATTTGCCGCGATAAATGGCTGTACCTGTTCCTGAGCCCAATCGTGCTATATTATGTTATTTTCAAGTACCTGCCGATGATCGGCACGGTGATTGCCTTCAAGGATTTCCGTTTTGTAGACGGTATCCTGGGCAGCGAGTGGGTCGGGCTGGAGCACTTCCAGCGCATGTTTTCGAACAAGGATTTTTACAACATCGTCAAAAACACCCTGCTGCTGAACGTGTACGACGTCATATTTGGCTTCCCGATGCCCATCATCCTGGCTGTCATGCTCAACGAGGTCAATAACCGCCTGTTTAAGCGGCTG
>CALXIG010000046.1 GCA_944388305.1 uncultured Clostridia bacterium | reverse complement strand
GAGATGGCCTGGCGGGACGCGAGCATTTCCCATGTCCGCAACGGCATTTACGGCGAAATGTACGCGGCGGCCCTCATCGCGGCGGCCGCCGTTAGCGGCGACCGGATGACAGCCATCGAGGCGGCGCTCGACGAGATCCCCGCCCGCTGCCGCCTGCGCCGGGACATCGACCGGGTGATTGGCTGGTACGCGCAGGAGATGGACGTTCTGGACGCGATGGATGAAATCCACAGGCTTTACGACGAACACGACCAGCACGACTGGTGCCACACCGACGCCAACGCGATGATCGTCACCATGGCCCTCCTGTACGGTGGCGGAGATTTCGCCAAAACACTCGGCTACGCGGTTATGACGGGCTTTGACACCGACTGCAACGGCGCGACGGTCGGCTCGGTGATCGGCATCATGCTGGGGGCGGAGAAAATCCCGGAATACTGGTACGCCTGCTACGGTCAAAAGCTTGAAACCAGCATTTCCGGCTACAACACCGTGACGGTGGCGGACCTGACCGCCAAGACGATAGAGCTGCTCCGGAAATAGGAAAATTTTCTGAAAACAGAAACAGGCGCCGGTTTTCCGGCGCCTGTCTTTTTGCGGTCAGGGCGTTTATTTTGCGGAAGAGAGCTCGGTGAAGTGCCAGGAATCGGCGCACATTTCTTCGATGCCCATCTCGGCCTCCCAGCCGAGCAGTTCTCTGGCTTTGGCCGGATCGGCATAGCACTCGGCGATGTCGCCGGGACGGCGGGGCGCGATCTTGTAGTTGACCTTGCGGCCGGAGGCTTTTTCAAAGGCCGCGACCATCTGGAGGACCGAGTAGCCGTGTCCGGTGCCGAGGTTGTAGGCATCGACGCCCTTTGTGGAGCGGACGCGGGCGAGGGCCTTCAGGTGCCCCTTGGCGAGGTCGACGACGTGGATGTAGTCGCGCACGCCGGTGCCGTCCGGGGTGGGGTAGTCGTTTCCGTAAACCGAAAGGCACTCGAGCTGTCCGGCAGCGACCTTCGCGATGTAGGGGAGGAGGTTGTTCGGAATGCCGTTCGGATCCTCTCCGATCAGGCCGCTCTTGTGGGCGCCGATGGGGTTAAAGTACCGCAGGAGGGCAATACTCCAATCCTTGTCCGCCACCCACAGGTCGCGGAGGATGTCCTCGATCATCAGCTTGGTCGAACCGTAGGGATTGGTGGTCGAGAGGGGAAAGTCCTCCCGGATCGGCACCGATTTGGGCGCGCCGTAAACGGTGGCGGAGGAACTGAACACCAGATTCTTGACCCCGTATTTTTCCATCAGCTCGCAGAGAACGAGGGTGCCGGTGATGTTGTTGTGGTAGTAGCGCAGCGGCTGTGCGACGCTTTCTCCAACCGCCTTGAGGCCGGCAAAGTGGATGACCGCGTCGATCTGATTCTGGGCGAAGACCTTTTCGAGTCCCTCGCGGTCAAGAAGATCGACCTCGTAGAATTTGAAATCCCTGCCGGTGATCTGGCGGATGCGGTTGAGCGCCTCGGGTTTGGAGTTGACAAAGTTGTCGACGATAATCAGCTCCTCCCCGCTTTCGAGGAGCTCGACACAGGTGTGGGAGCCGATATAACCGGCGCCGCCGGTGACTAAAACTGCCATAAAAAGACCTCCGTTTCTGTCTTGTGGAAGGGGTGAAACTTCTATTTTCAGTATATCGCCATTTGCCCGCCCCGTCAATGATTTGCAGGAATAATCCATATAAATGCAAAAGTTTTTCGCATGAAAACAGAAGCTTTGCCCGCGCCCGGCTGTATTGGCGGAAAGATTTGTAATATTCAGAAATTTTTCTTATCTTTTGGCGCATTTTGTGTTATAATGATTGGAAGTAAGACTCTGATTGGAATAGACAGATGCTATCTGCCGCAACCCATTCCGGAAAGGATGAATGCCTTGAATCACGCCTACCCACTCAAACGGGAACAGATCGCGGATGGGACGATGTTTTCGAGCGTCGCCGACAGCCGTTTTAAAACCAATCTGCTGACCGTCAACCTGATTCTTCCGACTGCGCGGGAAACGGTGACGGAAAACGCGCTGCTTCCTCTTGTCCTGGAAAAATGCTGGGAGGAGGCGCCGACCAACCGCGCCTTTTCCAGGCAGCTCAACCGCCTTTACGGCGCGTCGGTCGACTGCGCCTCGGCCAGGATCGGGGGAGCCTCCGCGCTGTCCCTTTCGTTTTCGGCGATCGACAGCGCATATGCGCTTGCGGGGGAGAATATGCTGGCGGAGGGCGCGCGAATCCTGCTCGGCCTGCTCTTCCGGCCTGTTTTGCAAAACGGCCTGCTGGAGGAGGAGAATCTCGCGCTGCAAAAACAGTACCTCGCCGACACCATTCTCGCGGATATCAATGAAAAGCGTTCCTACGCGCTGGGACAGACCCTGCAAAGGATGTTTGAAGGGGAGCCCTGCGGCCTGCCGCGCTACGGCTTTCTCGAGGATATTGAAAAAATCACGCCGGCGGCGGCCACCGCCGCATGGAAGCGCATCCTCGACACCGCCCGCGTCGAGATCTTCCACGTCGGGATGGGCGATCCTTCCGGCGCGAAGGCGCTGTTTTCGGAAGCGTTTCGGGGAAAACAGCGCCATCCGCTGCCGCTGGCACTGTTTTCCAGCCACACGCCGCCCGCTTCGCCCAGGGAATTCCGGGAGGAGAAGCCGGTCGCCCAGTCCAAGCTCTGTATGGGATTTGCCGCCGGAAGCGGGCCAGCAACCGCCGCGGACCTGTCCGCCATGCGGCTGATGACCGCCGTCTTTGGCGGGACGCCGACCTCCCGGCTCTTTGTCAACGTCCGGGAGAAGCGGAGCCTCTGTTACTACTGCGCCGCCCGCTATGACCGCTTTAAGGGCGCGCTGATTGTCGACTCCGGCGTGGAGCATGACAAGGCGGAGGAGACAAAAGCGGCTATCCTGGAGGAACTGGAAGCGGTTCGCCGCGGTGAATTCACCGGCGAAGAGCTGGATTTTGCCCGCCTGAGCCTTCAGAACACCTACCGTTCGGTGGGAGATTCGGCCTATGGACTGGAGTCCTTCTATCTCGGCCAGTCGCTGCTGGGCCTGGAGGAAACGCCGGAGGATCAGGGCGAGCAGATTGCGGCCGTCACGCGGGAAGCGGTCTGCGAGGCGGCAAACCGGCTCGTCCTCGACACCGTTTATCTGCTTGCCGGCAGCGGGGAGGGAGAAAATACATGCGAAAATCAGTAATCCGCAGCGAACGGATGGGGGAGTCCTATATCCGGCTGGAACATGAGTCGGGACTGCGCATCCTTCTGTACCCCATGCAGGGGTTCCGCTCCGCCTACGCCATTTTCGGGACTGACTACGGCTCGATCGACAACTGCTTCCGGGTGGAAGGGGAGCCGGATTTCACCGAGGTCCCGGACGGGATCGCCCACTATCTGGAGCACAAGCTCTTTGAGAGCGAGGATGGCGACGCCTTCACCCTCTTCGCCCGCACCGGCGCTTCGGCCAACGCCTACACCTCCTTTGACCGCACCTGTTACCTCTTTTCCTGCACCGACCGGTTTGAGGACTCCTTCCGCGCCCTGCTGCAATTCGTGCAGCAGCCCTATTTTACTGAGGAAACGGTGGCGAAGGAGCAGGGCATCATCGGGCAGGAGATCCGGATGTACGACGACAACCCCGGCTGGCAGGTGATGTTCGGGCTGCTGACCGCCCTCTACCGCCGGCACCCCATCTGCCGCGACATCGCCGGGACGGTGGAGAGCATCGCGCAGATCACGCCGGAGCTGCTCTACCGCTGTTATCGCGCGTTTTACAATCCGGCCAACATGGTGGTCACAGTCGCCGGAAATTTCGATCCGGAGGCCGCCGAGCGGATTCTGAACGAGGAGATCCGCCCCGTCCAGCCGCGCGCGGTGGAACGCCCCGATTTCGACGAGCCGCCGGAGGCTCTCCGCCCCGAGACGGTGAAGCAGCTCGACGTTTCGGAGCCGGTCTTCTATTTCGGCTGGAAGCAGGCGCCCTGCGCCAGTCCGCGGGAAGAGCTGCGGGAGCAGATCCTGTTCAACATCCTTCTCGATCTTCTGGCCGGTCCGACCAGCGAATTTTACGAGCGGATGAACCGCGCCGGACTGTTGAATCAGACCTTCGGTTCAGAGGTGTTCGCGGGCCGCAGCTATCGCGCCCTATTTTTCGGAGGAGAGTCCAGAGATCCGCGCGCGGTCTTCTCCGCCTTCTGCGAGACGCTCGAAAAGGCGAAGCGGGACGGTCTGCCGGAGGAGGAATTTCTGGAGTGCAAAAACGCCCTCTACGGGCGTGCCCTGCGGGATATCAACGACGTGGAAACGGCCGCGACCGCTCTCTTTTCTTATGAAATGATGGGGCTTTCCGTCTATGACGTGTCGGAGACGATCGCCGCGGTCACGCTGGAAGAGGCGGAGCGCGCCCTGCGGGAGGGCTTTGATCCGCGTGCGCGCGCCCTCTCCATTGTCGAGCCCGCCGCGCGGTAAGCGGCCCTTCGCACAAGATTTTATTTCAGGTGGTGTTTGCAAAATGAATGCAGTTCTGTTAAAAACTGTCTCGTTTCCGGGCCTGGGCCTGGAACTGGACCTGAATCCGGTGATGTTCGAGATTGGCTCGGTCCGGATTACCTGGTACGGCTTCCTGATCGCAATGGGAATGCTGCTGGCCATGCTGTTTGCCTATTGGAAGGCGCCCTCCTTCGGAATCATCCGGGATAAGCTGCTGGACGCCGCGCTGGCCGGCGTGATCGGCGGAATCGTCGGTGCCCGGCTCTATTACGTGATTTTCTCCTGGGACAATTACAAAGACGATCTTCTCTCCATTTTTAAAACCTGGAATGGCGGCCTCGCCATTTACGGCGGCCTGATCGGCGGCCTGCTGGTGGGTCTGCTGGTCGCGAAGCTGCGCAAAATCCAGCTGCGGCCCGCGATGGATATCGCCTGCATGGGCTTTCTGATCGGCCAGGCGATCGGCCGGTGGGGAAATTTCGTCAACGTCGAGGCGTTCGGCGGCAATACGGACCTCCCCTGGGGAATGACCGGCCCCACCATCACTTCATACCTGCAGGAGCACCGCTCCGAGCTGACCGCCCTCGGGATGGAGATTGACACGAGCCTGCCGGTCCACCCCTGCTTTCTGTACGAGTCGCTCTGGTGTGTGCTGGGCTTTGTTCTGTTGTTCCTCTACCTGAAGCACCGAAAATTTGACGGCGAGATCTTCCTGATGTACAGCGCCTGGTACGGCGCGGGACGCTTTGTGATCGAGGGCCTGCGGACCGACAGCCTGCTGATCGGCAACATCCGGGTCTCCCAGCTGCTGGCCGGCCTGCTGACGGCGGCCTCTGTGATTCTCTGGATCGTCTTCACCAGCCGCATCCGCAGCCGCCATGACCCCGATTATCTCAGACCCTACGTGCAGACAGCGGCCTGGGCGGAGGAGTGCGCAGCCTGGGAGGAGAAGCTCCGGCAGGCCGATGAGAAGCGCCGGACCAGGAAGGGCGTGAAGCCGGTCAATCCGGACTCCGCCACCGAGGTCGTTGAAATCAGGGATTACCCGGAAAAGTCCGCCCCGGAGAATGCGCCGGAGCCGCCCGCTGTGAAGGATCCCGCGGAGGACTCCGCGGCAGAAGCGCCGTCCCCCGCTGAGCAGTCCGAAAATCTCGATCAACAGGAAAACAGGTGATAGTATGAGTATAATCATTGATGGAAAAAAGATCTCCGCCCAGGTGAAGGAATCGGTGGCGGCCGAGGTCAAAACCCTCCGGGAGCAGGGGATTGAGCCCTGCCTCGCCGTCGTCATTGTCGGCGACGATCCCGCCTCCCGCGTTTACGTCAACAACAAGAAGAAAGCCTGCGCTTTCTGCGGCATCAGATCGGAGGAATATGCCCTGCCGGCCTCTACAGGCGAGGAGGAGCTGCTCGCGCTGGTTGCAAAGCTCAACGCTGACCCCGCTGTCCAAGGCATCCTGGTGCAGCTTCCGCTGCCCGCCCAGATCTGCGAGGAGCACATCATCGCCGCCATTGACCCGAAAAAGGATGTCGACGCCTTCCACGCTGTCAACGTCGGCAAAATCATGATCGGCGATTTCGACTTTCTCCCCTGCACTCCGGCCGGCTGCATCGACCTCATCGATTCGACCGGCGTCTCCATCGAAGGTAAGCGCTGCGTCGTCATCGGCCGCAGCAATATTGTCGGCAAGCCGATGGCCATGCTGCTTCTCCACCGCAACGGCACCGTCACCATCTGCCATTCGCGGACAAAAGACCTGAAGGAGATCTGCAAGCAGGCTGACATCCTCGTCGCGGCGGTCGGAAAGCCCAATTTTGTCACCGCCGATATGGTCAAGGAGGGCGCCGTGGTCATCGACGTCGGCATGAACCGCCTGGAAAACGGCAAGCTCTGCGGGGATGTGGATTTCGAGGCGGTCAGTCCCATCGCCGGATACATCACCCCGGTTCCCGGCGGGGTCGGCCCCATGACCATCGCAACGCTGATGCGCAACACCCTCAAAGCCGCCCGGCTCCAGAACGGCCTTGCGTGACGGTCCATTTTTCAAAGGAGGAAAGCGGCTTTGAACGAGACATTATGCATGGGCTGCATGAAGGACCGGGGAGAGGCGGCCGTCTGCCCCTACTGCGGGTACGAGGAGGGGTCGCAGCAGTACGCCTCCTACCTCCCGCCCCGGACCATGATCGACAGCCGTTACCTGGTGGGCCGCGTGCTGAGCGTGAACGGCGAAGGGGTGCTCTACGCCGGATTTGACACGATGAATCAGCGCCGGGTGGACATCCACGAGTATTTTCCCGACGCGCTCGCCGGGCGTGACGCGGATGGCCGGACTGTGCGGGTGCAGGAGGGCCGGCAGATCGCCTTTAAGGCCAATCTTGGCGATTATGTCGAGCTGATGCAGAAGCTCTCCCGGATGCGCACCCTCTCCTGCCTGGTGCAGGTCTATACCCTGATCGAAGCGAATCAGACCGTTTACTCGGTGCGGGAACACACCGATGCGCTGCCGCTGCGGGAGTACTTGGTCCGGCGCGGCACGATGCTCAGCTGGCAGGAGGCGGCGGATCTCCTGTTTCCGGCTGTCAAGACCCTCCGCCTGCTGCATCAGGACGGGCTGCTGCACCGGGGCCTGAGCGCGGATACCGTCCTGGTGACGCCGCAGGGCGTGGTGAAAATCGGCGGTTTCTGCATCAGCGCCGTGCGCGCCGCCCGCACCGAACTGGCTGCGGAGCTCTTTCCCGGCTATTCCGCGCCGGAACAGTACTCGCCGGTCAGCCCGCACGGAACCTGGACCGACGTTTATGGCATCTGCGCCCTGTTTTACACCGTTTTGACCGCCCAGCGGCCGCCGGAAGCGCTCATCCGTTCGGAGGAAAAGCAGCTCATGCCGCCGCGCGAGCGCAATGAGACGGTGCCGTCCTTCGTTTCGGAGGCCATTCTCAAGGGGCTGGCCCTCGACAGCCAAAAGCGGATTCCGGATATGGACACCCTTCTCGCCGCTCTGACCGGCATCCCGGTCGCGGCGGAACAGTCTGCCTCTCACCCGCAGGCGGAACAGCCGGTGAAGCCTCACCCGGCCCCTGCCCCCCACAAGGGGGAGGACAAAACCGCCTACTACCGCCCCGCAGCCATTCACAAGACCGCGGTCGAACCGGCGGCGCTGGACAGCGTCCGCGAAGGGCGGGCGGCTGAACGGCGGCGGACCCGCAAGCTGGTCATGAACAGTATGCTGGTCGCCCTGCCGGTGCTGCTGCTCGCGTTGATCGCCACCTTCTGGATGCTCTTCGGCGGCAGCGGGGGCCGTCCGGAGGAAAGCTCCGCGGAGTCCTCCGAGACGGTCGCGTCGGAGGAGTGGCTGGTGTCCTCCTATCCCGAGGAGTCCTCCCGGGTGGATTCCAGCCCGGAGTCCCGCCCTGAATCCGGCAGCGCGCCGGAAAGTCAGACCTCTTCCCGGGAAGACCCCCCGGTCTCTTCGGCTGAAAGCTCGGAGGAGAGCTTTGTGATGGAGAATTTTGCCGGAAAGAAGTACGCGGACGTCATCAACGATGCGCGCTACCGGGATCTCTACATCTTTGCGGAGCCAAACTATGCCTACAGCGAGGAGCAGCCGGAGGGGTACATCATCAGCCAGGATGTGACGCCCGGCCTCCCCATCACCGAGGGAACACGGGTCGTTCTGACCGTCAGCAAGGGCAGTCAGAAGGTTCCCCTTCCCGAATACGAAAAACAGACGGAGCAGTCCTACCTGATGAAGCTGGAAGCGCTGGGGGTCCCTTACCGGGTCATCTACCAGGTGGACAGCGACTATCCGGCAGGCTACGTGGTGGGCATCAGCTCGCCCGATTACACCTACGACCTTGCCAGCGGAATGCCGCTCGACGTGTACGTTGCGGCGGATTGACCGCGTTTTTCCCGCCCGGACGGCTGTCCGGGCGGTTTTTTGCCTTTTTGAGGATAAAATGTCCGGAACGCGCCATACTAAGGGGGAATTTATCCGGGGAGGGATCGTATGCGTTTTTTCCAGCGGCGTCTTTTTCCGGGCGGCATCCATCCGGCGGATGGGCGGGATAAGGCTCTGACTGCCGGGAAGGCCATCCGCCTGTTCCGTCCGGCGCAGGTTTGGATCTCGATGGAACCGGTTCCGGGCGCGCGCTGCGAGCCCTGCGTGCAGGAGGGGGAGAAGGTCCGGCGCGGGCAGAAAATCGGCGAACCGCGGGATTTTGCCGCGGCTGCCCTGCACGCCAGCCTCAGCGGGACGGTCGCCGGCCTGCGGGCGGGGAAGGGCGTGTGCTACTGCGCCATCCGCAGCGGGGAAGAACAGCCGCCCCTCATTCAGAAATCCGCGCTGGGCTGCATGGACCCCGGCTCGTTTGACCGGGCGGAAATCCTCGCCGCGCTGCGGGAGGGCGGCATCGTGGGCATGGGCGGCGCCGGCTTCCCGGCGGCGGTGAAATATGGGACAGAGGCGGAGATCGACACTGTTCTCCTCAACGGGGCGGAGTGCGAACCTTTTCTGACCTGCGACGAGCGGCTGATGATCGAGCAGCCTGCCGCGGTAATCAACGGCGCTCTGCTCCTCAAAAAGGCGGCGTCCGCCCGGCGGGTGGTCCTCTGCCTGGAGGACAACAAGCCGGAGGCGGTTCGCGCACTTCACGAAGCGCTCCGCGCGGCGCCGCAGATGGAGCCGGAGGAGATCTCGCTGCGGATTCTCCCCGCCCGCTACCCGCAGGGCGGCGAGCGGCAGCTGATTCAGGCGGTGACAGGGCGGGAGGTGCCGTCCGGCGGCCTTCCGGCCGATGTGGGAGTATTGGTCTCCAATGCGGCGACGGCAAGGGCTGTGGCGGCGGTTCTGCTCGACGGAGAACCGCTCACCAGCCGGATTGTGACGGTGACGGGCGGCGTGCGGGAGCCCTGCAACTTTCTCGCTCCCATCGGCAGCTCGCTTCAGGAGCTGATTGCGGCGGCCGGCGGTCCGGTCTCCCGCGAAAACTGGGTGAGTCTGGGCGGACCGATGACCGGGCGGTGCATCGCCCGCAACTACAGCGGGGAAAGCGAGCTCGGATTTGTGACCAAAACCACCTCCGGCATCGTTCTGCTTCCGCCCGCGCGGCGGAGGGAAAGCCCCTGCATCCGGTGTGGCGCCTGCGCCACGGCCTGTCCGGCGGGACTTGTCCCCTGGAAGATTGACTTCGCGGACCGGGAGGGGGACGCCGCTCTCTGCGGGAGGCTGGACGCAGATGCCTGCATCGCCTGCGGGTGCTGCTCCTATGTCTGTCCGGCCGGGCGGGAGCTGACCCGGCACACTGTTTCGGCGCGGGAGCGGGTGCGGGCGCTTCTGCGGGAAAGGAGGGACGCCTGATGGCGGAATGTGCGCCCTATCTGCGGGAAAACCGCAGCACCCGGGCGGTGATGGGGGAGGTCTGCGCCGCGCTGCTTCCGGCGCTGGCGGGGGCGGTCTGGTTTTTCGGGCTGCGCGCGCTGTGGCTGACCCTTGTTTCGGCGGCGGCCTGTGTGCTGTCCGAATGGCTGTTTCAGCTGCTTGCCAGGCGGCCGGTGACGGCGGCGGACGGCAGCGCGCTGGTCACCGGCCTGCTTCTCGCCATGAGCCTCCCCGCTTCCGCGCCGTATTGGGCCGCGGCTGCGGCAGGAGTCTTCGCCATTGTCGTGGTCAAGCAGCTTTTCGGCGGGATTGGGAGCAATTTCGCCAATCCGGCGCTGATGGGCCGGCTCTTCGTCATGACGGTCTGGCCGGCGGAGATTCTGCAATCCCCGCTGCCCCGCACGTTGCCGGCGGACGCGCTCAGCTCCGCGACGGTGCTGGCCGCCGCCCGGGCCGGGGAAGAGAGCGGGTACACCCTCAGGCAGATGCTGATTGGGGAGATTCCCGGCGCGCTGGGGGAGACAGGCAAGCTGCTCCTGCTGGCGGGGTTTGGGTACCTCTGCCTGCGGGGGATAGTCAATTTCGGCGCGGCCGCCGTTTATATCGGGAGCACCGCCGCTCTGTGCGCGGTTTTCGGGCCGGAAGGGCTGTTCACCGGCGATTTTCTGCAAAATCTGCTGGGCGGCGGCCTGATTCTGGGCGGGTGCTTTATGCTCACCGACTACCCCTTCGCCTCCCGGCGGGGAAGACTGCTCTGCGCCCTCGCTGCGGGAACGGCGACGGCCTGGTTTCGCTGTTTCAGCGCCTATCCGGAGGGGGTCTGTTTCGGCATTCTGACCGCTAACTGCCTCGCGGGGCTGATCGGGCTGCTGGAACGCCGTCATGTCTACGGGAAAGGCCGCACATTCAAATTTTTCAGGAGGAATCCGTCATGAATCAACAGGCAAAAGGGGCGGCCGCCCTTCTGCTGGCGTCCGCGCTGTCCGCCGGAGTGGTCTGGGCGGCATGGGCGCTGACAGGCACACCGAATCCGCCCGGAGAATCCGGAGATCCCGGCCGGCAAAGCGAGCCGCTGGATGTTTCGGGACATGAAGGCATCCGTGAGGCGCGGCTGCTGTTGGACGCGGACGGCAGCCCGGCGGGCTATGCCGTCACCGCCGCCGTCATGGGATACAAAAGCGAAATTGCCGCCGAGATCACCTTTGACGGCGCCGGTGCGATCGTAACCGGCGTCCGGGTGCTGGAGCAGAACGAGACGGAAAATCTCGGCGCAAGGGTGGCGGAAGTGGCTTTTCTGGAGCAGTTTTCGGGCATTTCCGTCCCGGTCTCGCTCCGGGGCGCGGCGGCCGCGCAGGAGTATGGGCCGCTTCGCGACGGCAAATATGAGGCGGAAGGCGCGGAGCGGGACGGTTTCACCCCGCGCCTCATGATGACGGTCGAGGGCGGCCGCATCACCGCCGCTTTCTGGGACGAGATCTCCGCGGAAGGTCAGAGCAAACGGGAGATGAGCGAGCGCGGGGAGTATGTTATGACCGCAGACGGCCCCACCTGGGCGGAGCAGGCGGAGGCGATGGAGCAGGCGCTGATCGAGCGGCAGAGCCCTGCGGCCATCCCGGCCGACAGCGCGGGCAGGACCGACGCGGTTTCGGGAGTCAGCATCTCGGTCAGCGGTTTTCTCGCACTGGCCGGGGAGTGCCTGCGGCAGGCTTCCGGCGCGGCGGCACCGGCCCCGCAGGGAGCGGAAATCGACGCGGTTTCGGGCGCGACCGCCTCCTCGGCCGCGGTGGTAAAGGGGGTCAATCTGGCGTATGAATTTGTGCAGAGCGCTGCAAGGTGACAGTCCGGCGCGGGGCGTTCGCCTTCCGGCCGGCGCGTTCGCGCTGGGAATCGTTCTGTTTTCCGCGAGCCTGCGGGAGGCGGCTGTGTGCGGCGCGCTGACCCTCTGGACGGCGTTCCTGGCCTCCTTTCTCGCTGGACTTTTCGGAAATCTGCCGCGCTGGAGCGCAAACGGCTCCGTTCTCCTGCTGACCGGGGCGCTGGCGGCGTCCGCCTTTCGCTGGGCGGACTTTTTTTCCGGCGGGGAAGGCGGCTGGCAGTTTGCCGCCGCCGGCGGGCTGATCGGGCTGCTGGCGGCCCGGGAGAGCCTCGCTGGCGAAAAAGGGTACGCCGGGGCGCTGGCGGTTCAATCCGGACTGGCGTGGGGATTGTGGCTTTTCTGCGGCGCGGCGCGGGAATTCCTCGCCGCCGGGAGCATTTTCGGGCGGAAGGCCGCCTCCCTCCCCATTCAGTCTGCCGCTTTCGGAGGAGCGGCGTTTGGATTTCTGGCGGCGGGTGTTGTGTTGGGGTCGGTCTGCGGACTGGCGCGGGGATTTTGCCGGACAGGCGGGTATCCGGTGCTCCTTTCGGTCCTTCTTCTGGCGCCGCCGCTTTTCCTTTTGCCGGAAAAGGGACTCCTCTCCGCGGCATTGGGGACCGGTGCTGCGCTGCTGCTGTTTTTCTCAGTCCGGAGAACGCTCGCTTTTTCCTGTACGGCGCCGTCTTTCCGGCGGCTGCCGGTGGAACTGCTGGCGTTCGGCCTCATTCTGCTGGTGCTGGGCGCATACTGAGCGCGCAGACAGCAAAAAACGTCCGCTTCTCCGATGAGAGAAACGGACGTTTTTTGAAATCAGTACAGATCCTTCAGGTGTTTGGGGCTGTGCTTGCGGATGGCGGCGGAATTTTCCTCGACGGAAAGGGCGTTGGCCCAGCCGGTCACCGTCTCCTCGAATTCTTCGCCCTTCAGGCTCTGCAAAACGGTGGCGCGGTAGTTTTCGAAGGAGTCGCCCGAAAGGGGATCGAGCTGCGTTACGACGTAGACCGCGTCGGTCGATTCAATGACGGACGCCTTCCCCTCCTCAGCCTCGAGAATGCCGGTGTAGGGCTGCGCTGCCGCAGTATCCCGCAGAAAGACGACCGAGGTGTCGGCGGGTTCGCCGGAATCTTCGTCCGCGGGGTCAGCCATGTATTCCGCCTTAACCGTTTCAAAATCCTCGCCGCCGTTGATCCGGTCGGCGAGCGCCTGCGCGTCGTCCCGGACTTCCTCCAGGTCGAGGGCGTTGCCCTCGCTGTCGGTCAGCGGCAGGGTGATATAGATGCCCTTTGCGTAATCCTCCTGGAAGGCAGCGGTCAGCTCCGATTCGGGGACCTCTTTTTCTCCGCCCTCGCCGTAGATGTCCTCAAACAGCAGAGAGCGCTTGAAGCTGTTTGCAATCAGCTTGGAGAAGGAGTTCTCGCTGCATCCTTCCTCCTCATAGACGGAACCCATCCCGAAAGAGTTCCAGTAAAAATCGACCTGCTGGTCAATATTCGCCTGATCCTCCTCGGAGAGCGTCAGGCCGCGGCCTGCAAATTCGTTTTCGATGGCGAGATATTCCCGCGCAAAGCGGCTGGCGGTCGCCTGAAGCCATTCCACGTTGTCTGCGCCCTCGATATCCTGGTCAAAGGGGGATTTGGTGGAATCATACCCCTCCGTCGAGGCGGCAGCGCTGAGCGCGTCTATTGAGAGGCCGACATACATGCCGGAGGTTACAGTGGTTTCTCCGGAGCGGTGTGTCCAGGAGGTATCCCCGCCGCAGGAGGCAAGCGAAAAGGAGAGGGCGGCCGCCAGCAGGGCGGCTGCCATTTTTTTCATTTTCATTCGAATTTCATTCCTTTGAGAATCCGCGATAGCGGTTATTTGGGCACAGTTGGGTGCAGCCAATTTGTATTATACAGGATTCCCGGCCAAAAGTCCAGCTTTTCACCGAGAATTCAGGAAAACCTTCCAAAATCGCGCCGCAAACACCAAACCTCCCTCCGCCGCATACTCTGCTAGTAAATCACTGCGAAAGGGAGTCCGGGATGGTGGAAGAGGTATTGCCGCTCAGCGGCATGAAAACCGGCGGCCGCGCGCGGGTCGTCCGGCTCAATACAGAGGGCGCGATGCGGCGCAGGCTGCTTGATCTGGGGCTGGTGGAAGGAACGACGGTCGAATGCCTGCACCGCAGCATGTGGGGAGATCCGGCCGCCTATCAGATTCGCGGGGCGGTCATCGCGCTGCGCCGGAGCGACGGGGACGGGATTCTGGTCTCCGCGCTCCCGGAACCGGAAGGAGGGAAGCGGCATGGATGAAAGAATTTCCGCAAATCTTCTGCCGGAGCTTGACCGGAATCTTCCGGCCGTCGCTCTGGCTGGCAATCCAAACGTGGGGAAGAGCACTGTGGTCAACGCGCTGACCGGTCTGCGGCAGCACACCGGCAACTGGGCGGGCAAGACGGTCGCCAACGCCTACGGGACGTGTACATACCCCGGGCTGAAGGCCACGATCATCGATCTGCCGGGCTGCTACTCTCTGTCGGCGGAATCGGCGGACGAACAGGCTGCCCGGGATTTTATCTGTTTTGGACGGCCGGACGCCGTGGTCGCCGTCTGCGATGCGACTGTCCTGGAGCGCAACCTGAACCTTGTTTTGCAGATTCTGGAGGTGACCGGGCGGGTGGCCGTCTGCGTCAATTTGATGGATGAAGCGGCCCGTAAGGGGATCGCCGTCGACTGCGCGGCCCTTTCCCGCGAGCTGGGCGTCCCGGTTGTCGGCGCCAGCGCGCGGAGCGGGGAGGGACTTCCGGCGCTGGCGGCGGCTGTGCGCAAGGTCCTGCACGACGCGCCGGAACCCCGGAAGATCCGGTATCTTCCCGTTTTGGAGGAGGCCGTTTCTCTCCTGGAGCCGGCGGTGGAGCAGGCTGTCCGGGGACGGCTGCCGGCGCGCTGGCTCGCCTTAAAAATGCTGGCGGGGGAGGAGGAGCTGATCGCGGCGGCGGAAAAGGCGCTGGACCTCTCCTTTGATTCCCTTCCCCGGTTAAAGCAGGCGCGCTGGAAGGCGGCGCACTTTCTCGAGGAGCAGGGGTATCTGCCCGAGCGGGTGCGGGACGCGGAGGCGTCCTGCGTCGTCCTGCACGCGGAAGAGATTTGCTGTGAGGCAGTCAGGGCACCGTCCGCCTGCGCGCAGCGGGACCGGCGGCTGGACCGGATTTTCACCGGAAAATGGACGGCGGTGCCGGTCATGCTGCTCCTGCTGGCGCTGGTTTTCTGGGTGACGGTTGTGGGGGCAAACGGACCGTCCGGCCTGCTTTCCCGGCTGTTTTTCGGGTTGGAGCCGCACTTTGCGGCGCTGCTTCAGGCGGCCGGCGCCCCAATGTGGCTGTCCAGCCTGCTGGTGGAAGGGGTCTGGCACACCCTGAGCTGGGTTGTGGCCGTCATGCTGCCGCCGATGGCGATCTTCTTCCCCCTCTTTACTCTGTTGGAGGATTTCGGATACCTGCCGCGGGTCGCCTTTAACTTGGACCGCTGCTTTCAGAAAGCGGGGGCCTGCGGCAGGCAGTGCCTGTCCATGCTGATGGGATTCGGCTGCAACGCGGTCGGTGTGACCGGCGCCAGAATCATCGACTCGCCGCGGGAGCGCCTCATCGCCATTCTGACGAATGTTTTCGTCCCGTGTAACGGGCGGTTTCCGGCTCTGATTCTGCTGTTGACCCTCTTTTTTACGGCAGGAGACGCGGCGGCTTCCGTTCTCCCCGCGTTGATGCTGGCGGGGCTGGTTGTGCTGAGCGTGCTGATGACACTGCTGGTGTCCTGGCTGCTCTCCCGCACCGTTTTGAAGGGGCTCCCCTCCTCCTTTGCGCTGGAGCTGCCCCCTTACCGGCGCCCGCAGGCCGGAAAAGTTATCGTCCGCTCGGTTTTAGACCGCACCGTTTTTGTCCTGGGGCGGGCGGCGGCGGTGGCGGCCCCTGCCGGGCTGGTCATCTGGCTGCTGGCAAACGTGAGCGTTTCGGGGCAGACGCTGCTTGCCCACTGTGCAGGCTTTCTCGACCCCTTCGCCCGGCTGATCGGGCTGGACGGGATGCTGCTGCTGGCTTTTCTTCTGGGCTTTCCGGCCAATGAGATCGTGCTGCCGGTCGCGCTGATGGGCTACACCGCGGCGGGAACGCTGTCTGGCGCCGGGGCGGGAGAAACTCTCGCCATCCTGACCGCAAACGGCTGGACGCCGCTCACTGCCCTCTGTGCGGTGCTCTTCTCCCTGTTTCACTGGCCCTGTTCGACCACCCTTCTCACCATCTGGAAGGAGACGCGGTCGCTCAAATGGACCGTCCTCGCCTTCCTCATCCCGACAGCGGCGGGCACAGCGGTCTGCTTTGCGGTGGCGCAGATCGGGCGGCTGTTCTGAGGCCTTTCCGGCGCCGGCAAAATTACGGCTGCGGCGCCGGGCTCGAAGCGGGCGCGGGGATGAGAATGGCAAAGGCTTTCCCGCAGTTTTGGATGGAAACCTCCGCAACCTCGCCGCCGAATTCGCCGTCCAGCGTCCAGCGGACCGGTCCGGCGGCCTGGACGCGCAGGCTGGCGGTGCGGAAGAAATAGAGCAGTCCCGGCACCTCTTCCTGCCGCATGATTCCGTTCAAAAGTGCCTGGCGCTCGTTCATGCTGTGCGGCTGGCGGACAAGCGCCACCTCGAAGGCGCCGTCGTCCATTGAGACGGCGTGCCTGCGGTCAAAGCGAAAGCCGGCCACCGAGGCGGAATTGGAGACCATGCCGAAGATAAAGTCCTCCTCCAGTGAAAAGCCGTCGCCGGTCACCTTCATGCGGCAGGCGCGCAGGGCGGGCAGCCGCCGGATCCCCTCCATGATGTAGGCGAAGCGGCCGAGCAGCTGCTTTGCCTCCTGCGGCGTCTCGTAGGAGACGTCGGTGAAGGCACCGAAGGCGGCAACGTAGGAAAAGTACTCCTCTCCGAACCGCCCCGCGTCGCAGCGAAACGGGACCCCCTCTTCGAGCAGGCGGACAGCCTGGGCGGGGGAACGCGGAATGCCGAGGGAGGCGGCGAAATCGTTGACCGTCCCGGCGGGAATGTAGGCGAGCAGCGGCGGATGCGGGCAGCGCATCAGGCCGTTTAAGGTTTCGTTGAGGGTGCCGTCCCCGCCGCTGCTGACCAGCAGATGGTACTCGCCGCCGTGTTCCGCGATGTAGGAGACCAGGTCGCGGGGGCGCTGGGAGGTGTGAACACTCACCTCAAATCCGCGTGAAACACAGTAGTCCAGGATGGAGACGAGGTGCTCCCGGACACTCCCGTTCCCGGAATGCAGATTGGCTGTCACCAGCAGTTTTTTCGTCATATCGGTACCTCCGTCATCAACCGGATATTTTTCAGAATACCGTTATTTTAACACATAATTGTGTCAGGAAGATGTCAAAATTTCCCGATTTTTGAATTTTTGTCAAAAGGCGGCCGCCTTCACGTGAAATTTTTGCGGGATGCCTTGACCTTCCGCCGGAAAGGCGGTATAATGAAAACGGACTGGAAGGAGGAGTGCGCCAGATGAATATTCTCTATCTTCATACGCATGACAGCGGGCGGTATCTTTCTCCCTACGGATGGCCTGCGCCCACTCCCAACCTGCAAAGGCTTGCGGAGGAGGGGACGGTTTTCCGGAACGCCTACTGCACCGCGCCGACCTGTTCGCCCAGCCGCGCCGGGATGCTCAGCGGCATGGCGCCGCACTGCGCCGGGATGCTGGGGCTTGCCCACCGCGGGTTTCAGATGAAGGATTATTCCCGCCACCTGGCGCATTATCTCGGAGAATGCGGCTTTGCCACCGCTCTCTGCGGCGTCCAGCATGAGGCGCCCGACGCCGCCATGATCGGCTACCGGCGCATTCTGGACCGGGAAGCGCCGGATGCTCCGGCAGACCACGTGGAATGCGACCTGCGCAACGCGCAGCTTGCCGCGCGGTACATCCGGGAAGCGCCGGAGGGGCAGCCGTTTTTCCTCTCCTTCGGGATGTTCCAGACCCACCGGCCCTATCCGGGCCACGAGGGGCACCTCAACCCCGACTATCTGCGCACGCCGTTTCCCATCGCGGACACGCCGGAAAACCGGGCGGATATGGCGGACTACCTGCGTTCTGCCCAGATCGCGGACGACTGCGTGGGCATTGTGCTGCGGGCGCTGCGGGAGAGCGGCAGGGAGCGGGACACGCTCGTGCTCTTCACCACCGACCATGGAATCGCGATGCCCGGCATGAAATGCACCCTCTATGACACCGGCATTGGTGTCGCGCTGCTGCTGCGGTACCCCGGCAATCCCGCCGCCGGACGGGCGGTGGACGGGCTGGTTTCCCATCTCGACGTTTTTCCCACCCTCTGCGATCTGGCCGGCGTGCCGAAACCCGGCTGGCTTCAGGGGCGGACGCTGCTCCCGCTGCTGCGGGACCCGAGCGCGGAGATCCGGGACGAGCTGTTCGCCGAGGTCACCTATCATGCCGCCTATGAGCCGATGCGCTGCATCCGCACCCGGCGCTATAAGCTGATTCGCCGCTTTGATTTCCACTGCGGGCCGGTCCCCGCCAACACCGACGCGAGCGCGCCGAAGGACTTCTGGCTGCAAAATGGCTGGCTTTCCCGCCCTGTGGCGCGGGAGATGCTGTTCGACCTGGCGCTGGACCCGGCGGAACGGGTCAATCTGGTTGGCGATGCCGCCTGTCTTTCGGTTTACAACGACCTATCGGAGAGGCTGAACCGCTGGATGGAGGAGACGGACGATCCGCTGCTCCGCTGCGGCTGCCGCGTCCCTGCGCCCGCCGGCGCGAAGGTGAACCGGCTGCGCTCTCTTCAGCCCGGAGACGGGGACTGGGAGTGACAGCCCCGTGCGGCTCCTTTTTTACATGACCAATTTTTAGGAGGATTACTGATATGAACACGTTTATTGTCGAAACTTCCGCAAGACACGTCCACGTCACCAAGGAGGCGCTCGCCATCCTGTTCGGTGAAGGCGCGACCCTGACCAACAAAAAGGACCTCTCCCAGCCCGGCCAGTTCGCCTGCGAGGAGAAGGTCACCGTCGTCGGCCCCAAGGGTTCCCTCAAGGCGTCCATCCTTGGGCCGGAGCGCAAGGACTGCCAGGTTGAGCTGAGCGCCACCGACGCCCGCTCCATCGGCGTCACCGCCCCCGTCCGCGAATCCGGCGACATCGCCGGTTCCGCCCCCTGCAAGCTGGTCGGCCCCTGCGGCGAGGTCGAGCTTTCCGAGGGCGTCATCCTCGCCAAGCGCCACATCCACCTCACCCCCGCCGACGCGGAGGAGCTGGGCGTCGCGGATAAGGACGTTGTCTGGGTCAAGGTCAACACCGAGGGCCGCAAGCTGATCTTCGGCGACGTCGTCTGCCGCGTCAGCGAGAAGTTTGCCCGCGCGATGCACATCGACACCGACGAGGCCAACGCCGCCGGCTGCAAGGGAGAAGTGACCGGCGAGATCGTCCGCCTGTAAACAGCGTTCATCCGGAGCGGGGACGGGCTTTCCGTCCCCGCTTTTTCACTCAATCTTTTGAAAACAGGAGGACACCAACATGCAGCCTTCCAAAAAACAGCGCGACTTTCTCGATTGGGAGATGGGCGCGTTCTTCCACTTCGGTATCCGCACCTTCTACGAGGGACATCGCGACTGGGACATGCAGGACATGCCGCTCGAGGGCTTCTGCCCCTCTGACCTCGACTGCGAAAGCTGGATTCGGACGGTCAAGGAGGCCGGCTGCCGCTACGCGATTTTAGTCTGCAAGCACCACGACGGCTTCGCCAACTGGCCCTCGGCCTACACCGCTTACTCGGTCGCCAACACCCCCTGGAAGGGCGGCAAGGGGGACGTTGTCCGGGAGTTTACCGGCGCCTGCCGCAAATATGGACTGAAAGTCGGCCTGTACTACTCCCCGGCTCAGTTCGGCTCGAACAGGATGGACGGGAAAGCCTACGACGACTATTTCATCAACCAGATCAGCGAACTGCTCGGCAATTACGGAAAAATTGACTATCTCTGGTTCGACGGCTGCGGCTCGGAGGGGCACGAGTATGACACCGTCCGTATTGTGGCAGCCATCCGCCGCCTCCAGCCGGAAATTCTTCTCTTTAACATGTGGGATCCCGACACCCGCTGGATCGGCAATGAGGCGGGCATCGCGCCGCTTTATAACCCCAATGTCGTCCGGGAACTGGATTTTTCGGTTCAGACTGAGGAGAAGGACAAGCTGGCCGAGGCCCGCTATCTGCCCGGCGAGTGCGATTTCCGGATGCGCCGCGAAAACTGGTTCTATTCCGACCGCGACGGGGACACCGTCAAGTCGGTGGAGGAGTTGATGGCCATCTATGACTACTCGGTCGGCCGGGGCGCGAACTTCCTCATCAACATCGGGCCGGACCGCCGGGGACTGCTGCCCGACGCCGACGCGAAGCGGCTGCTGGAGTTCGGAGAAGCGCTTCGCCGCCGGTTTGCAAACCCCATTCCCTGCACCGTCGAACCGGTTGAGGGCGGTTACCGCTGCACCTTCGCGGAACCCACGCTAGCCGATACCGCCGTGCTCGCCGAGGAGCTGGGCGGGGAATTTATCGAGGCGTTCAGCCTCTGGGCCACGCCTTTTCCTTACGGCGATCCGATCTGCCTCTGTGAGGGGCGGACCATCGGCCACAAGGCCATTCGCACCTTTCCGCCCATCTGGACAAAGGAGCTGTTTGTCCGCACCGACGGCAAGGCGCCGCTTTCCGCTGTTACCTTCTATCGGGGACAGAAATAACCGCGTTTTTCCAGACAAAAAATCCCGGGCGGAGCATTCCGTCCGGGATTTTGCCGTATCGCGCAGTCAGGCGGCGCGCGCCGGGACCAGCCTGGCGCGATGAAGCACCAGCACAATGGCCGGGATCAGCACCAGCTGAATGATGATGCCGGGCAGCGCGGTCACAAAGGACGCGGTCAGCCAGACCGAGAGGGAGTAGCTTCCGGCCTGGAAGATGAGGGCGTTGAGCAGGCCGTAGACGATTCGTCCGGCCAGCATCGCGCCGATGAGACTGAGGTAGAGGTCAACAGCCAGCTTGCCGGTCTTGACCACGAGGAAGATCAGACCTGCCAGCAGCCCATATACGGCCAGCTCGCAGATCATGGAGGGGAGAATGGCCATCGGGGGCATCGAGGTAATCAGGCTCGAGAGCAGCGGGGTCAAAATGCCGCAGGCCGCGCCGTAGTACCAGCCGCAGACCAGGCCGCAGAGCAGCACCGGCAGGTGCATCGGCAGCAGAATGTTTCCCGCGTTGGGGATGGAGTGGAAGAGAACCGGCAGCACTACGCCCAGTGCGGTGAACAATCCGGCGAGAATCAGTCTTTTGGTTTTCATCATGGAACATTCCTCCTGTTTTTATACTTTCCGGACAAAACATCCGGCCTGTACCGATGAATCGAGGACCCAGCCGCAGTTTTTTTCGACGGCAAATGTCTCAAAATAGCGTTCCTCCATAGGAATCCACTCCCGGACAAAGCGGGGGTAGAGGGCCGCTCCGCTCCGATCAAAGATCCGCCGCTTCTGCACCTCCGGCGGGCAGGTGACAAAGATCCGCATCCCGTAAAGCGGGAGCAGGGCAGGATGCTGGCAATAGGAGCCTTCGACGATAGTGAAGCTGCGGGCCGGCACCGCCCGGTATTCCCCCAGCGCCATTTTGGAGCAGTCGAACGCGCGGTAGGAAAAGCTCTCCCCCGACCGCAGGCCCGGCGCGGCTTCGGCCAGAAAACGCTCCCGGTCGAAATTGCCGCCCGGCTCGGCCAGCCGCTCCTCCGTCCGCATGGCGGGCGGGAGAAAAAAGTCATCCATGTGGACGGTCGGCGCGCCGTAAATTTCGGAAATCATGGCGGCGAGGGTGCTCTTGCCGGAACCGCACCGCCCGTCGATGGCGAGGACGAGCCGCCCTTCCTCTGCGATGTGCCGCTCGATCTCCACAAAAAGGCCGAGCAGGTGCAGGTAGCGTTCGGGCAGAATGCGGTAGGCGGGGCGGTAGGCTTCCCGGTAATCGGGGCTGTGGCTCACCATGGGACAGCCGTTCTGGCGGTAGACGGCGAGAAAGTCGGCGAGTTCCCCGGCGGTGAAAGGCATCCGGCCGGCCGCCGCGGCCGCTTCCAGCAGGGCGAGCTTGCGGGTGAAGCCCTCCATGCCGCCTTTTTGCAGGGCAGCTCCCGCGACGAACAGGCGGTTGACTGCGGGCAGCCATTCCCGCTTCAGGCCCCGCAGGAAGAGGCGGCCCATTCCGCCGCCGATCGGCTCCCAGGCGGGCGAGTCCCCCGCTTCCCGGTCCGGCAGGCGGTCAAATTCCTCCTGCAAAAAGCGGAGGCTGGCCTCGGGGCTGGCGATGATGTGTCCGCCGCCGAATTCGTTCTGATAGAGCAGCTTGACCGCGTCCTGCGGCCGCATTTTGGGGTAGCGGGCGGCCTGTGCCGCGAGAATTTCTTCTGTCTCCAGGGCGGCAGCGCTGAGGGCGGCGCGGGCGCGGCGCTCTTTTGCTTCCAGCTCCTCCAGCTGTTTGGAAAGACCTTCCGCCAGTTTATTTAAGCGGGCGGCCGATTCCCGGGTGCGGGAGATCTGCTCCCGCAGGATGCGGCACTGTTCCCCGCAGCTCTCCGCCGCCGCGAACTCCCGGATTCCGGCGACAGGCATTCCGCTGTCCCGGAGGGCGCAGACGAGTTTCAGCCGGGCGAGATCCTCCTCGGTGTACCGGCGGAAACCGTTTTCTCCCCGCTGCGCGGCGGGCAGCAGTCCCTCTTTTTCGTAATAGCGCAGAACATGGGGGGCGATGCCCGCCTGCTCCGCGATCTCTTTGATGGTAAAGCTCATGCAGCACCTAACCTTAAAGTAAACTTTAACATGAATATCAGCAGAACCATTATACACTTTTTTTGAGAAAATGCAAGGGGATTTCCGGATTTTTTGAAAAATTTCCGCTGAAAAGGAAATCCCCCGCCCTGCGGCGGGGGAGCTGCTATACGACCTGGAACAGGTAGAATTTCAGGTAACTGGTCTCCGGCACATTCCAGAGGATCGGGTGGTCGGGAGCCTGCTGGCGGGCTTCGATCTGGCGGAGGCGGACGCCGGCGTCGTGGGCGGCTTCGTGGAGCATTTTGACGAACAGCTCCTCGGTCATGAAGTGGGAGCAGGAGCAGGTGGC
>CALXIG010000045.1 GCA_944388305.1 uncultured Clostridia bacterium | reverse complement strand
GCGGCAGGCCGGTGATCTCCGAAAGGGCCTGGGAGAGCAGCGGAGTCGCGAGGGAGAAGGTCGTCGCCGTCCCGGCCAGCAGCCCGACAATGGCGATCACGTCGACGAGCTTGCCCGGCCAGCGGTCAACCCATTGCCCCAGGATGGGCCGGCAGGCCTCGCTCATCCGCTGGACGGGGTTTTTCTTGACGTGCAGCAGATAGGCATAGGCTGCCGCGGGGAGAATGTAGAATCCCCAGGCTGTCGGGCCCCAGTGGAAGAGGGGGTAGATCGACGACCAGTCCTGCTTCTGTGCCAGCGTGAGGTTCTCCGCCGCAAAGGGCCGCTCGTTGAAATAGTAGGCCCACTCGATGAGCGCCCAGTACAGAATATCGGCGGCCATCGTCGAGGTAAAGATCATGGCCCCCCAGCTCAGGGTGCTGTGCTTCGGCTTTTCCCCGCCGCCCAGCTTAATGTTTCCGTATCTGGAACAGGCGATGTAAAGCGAAATGAGAACGACCGCCAATCCGAAGAGCATGTAGCTGAACCCGATGTCGTTGACGAGAAAGCTTCGCATACTCTCGATGACCGCTCCGGCATTTTCCGGGAAGGCGAGCAGCAAAACGGCGAGGGCTGCAATGGCGATGAGGGGAAATACGGTGATGCCCCAGTCGATTCCGGTGGGGGTCTTCAGTTGCTTTTTCATGGTATCGCGCTCCTTTTCGCTGGCGTTTATGCCCCGTAAATGTCCCAGTACTGCGCGCAGAGCCGCTGGCAGCGGGCGAACCGTTCCGGCCCGTAGGCGCCGAAGTCATCGCCACGCGCCTCCTTCAGGACGGTCCAGATGCTCCACAGAAAATCCTGCAAAATTTTAAAGATCAGAATCTTCTGCCGGGCGGTTTCCAGGTCGCCGCCGTCCGGGAAATAGTAATGGAAAAACAGCTCCTCATCCTCCGGCGCAAACTCATTTTCCAGAAAATAGGAGGCGATGTCGAACATCGGATCGTTGCGCCCCGCATACTCCCAGTCGATAAGGTAGAGCCGCCCTTCCCCATTCTTGACCAGGTTATAGGCGATGAGGTCGTTGTGGCTGGGGCGCTGCTCATAGCCCAGCGCCAGCAGCCGCTCGTGAATGGCGCAGACCTGCGCGCGGAGCTGGTCGTAGCCTTTGTACATCTTCGCGTGTTCCGCGTCCAGCATACTCTCATAGCGCAGGGACTCCTCGAAGGGGTCAAAGCGGTTTTCCATCGGGAAATCCGAGTCGTGCAGCTCGTGCAGGATGGCTGCCACCAGCCGCATATTCTCCTCCAGCTTGGCGGTGCGGAAATTTAACGTCTCGGCCCGGTCGATGTACTCGCTCACCTTGACGCCGGTTTCGGCGTTGCAGTAGACGAGCTTGCAGTTGATGCCGCGGTCCGAGGCAATCTGGGCGTTTTTCTTCTCACTCACCCGGTCGGTGAGGGACTCGGTCAGGCGGCCGGGGATGCGCAGCACGTAGCGGCCGCGGGTAGTCCGGACGTCGTAGTTGGTATTGGTGAGGCCGCCGGCAAAACGGATCTCGAGGATGTCCGACGGCTGCATTCCCATCACCTCGACCATTGTGTCGGCAGCAAGCTGGCGCTGCATCTCCTTTTCCTTGCGGAGGATGCGGGGATAACAGATGTTCAGCAGATTCTGATAATTGGCCTGCGTCTCCACCTTGCTCCAGATGAGGTCATCGACCATCTCCCCGTGAAAGCCGTAAAGGCGGCCGATATTTTCCAGAACGTACTCAAAATTCAGATAGGGATTTTCGCCGCCGGCAGAGGACGCGAGCATCATGGAAAAGACCTCGGCCGGGACCCGCATCACACCGACGAGCTCTCCCTGCACCCGGCTGATCTGGTGGATGTCCTTGCTGATGCGGAAGATATCCCCCTCCCCGTCCAGCTCGACAAACGCCTCGTCCCCCGTCCCCGACGGGGCGGCCAGCAGCGCACGAAAGGGCGCGTCCCCTTCAAGCAGGGCCATCGCGCCCCGCCGCTCGAGGACCAGGTCGCTCTTGAGGAGGAGAAAGTCGCCGGTCAGCGTCCCTTCGAGAACGCGGAGCGACTGCATGGTGCCGGTCCACTTGTAGCGCGGATTTTCGGCGACCACCACATTCTTTTTGCCCGCGAGCTTTTCACGCACCGCGTCCGCGCAGTGCCCTGCGACGACATGGAAGCGCTCAATGCCGCAGGATTCCAGCATCTGAATCTCCGTCTCCAGAATGGTGCTCTCCCCCAACGGCAGCAGAGCGGCGGGCAGATCAAAATCCGGGCGCTTTCCGGCCGCGAGAATCACGGCGGTGCGGACCGGGCGGCCGGACGGCTCCAGCCTGAGCTTGCCCTGACGGCGCCTGCGCAGCGTCTGTTCCAGCAGCGCACGGCCGGGCGGCAGAATGGTGAAACGCGAGCGCTTTCCCTCCCGTTCCGCCGCGAGCATTCCCCGCTCCTCGGCAGTTTTAAGCAGGCTGTTGACCTTGCCGACCGACATGTCGAGATTCCGGGCAATTTCCCGCTGGTTCGCGGCCGGACCGCGGTTGACCGCCCACAGAATCGAAAAGAGATCTTCCATCCCAGAAAATCCTCCTGTTCATTTTTTGAATGTTCATTTGAATCGTATTATAACGCAATATGAACGCTTTGTCAAGGGAAATCCGAAAAAAATCCGCATGGATTCCGCACTTTTTCATCCGCATATCCGCACCCCGGCACCGCAGAATCTCCCGGGAGGCCGCCTGCCGCCCTGTCCGGAAAAATATCAGGCCCCAACGCCTTGACGGACTTCGCGAAAGTGGTATATAATATCTTTAAAAGGAAATGTACAAAGGAGGATTTTGGTATGTTATTTCAAAACGGACGTGTCTTCACCGCAGCCGGGCGGTTTGAAGAGGTTGACGTGCGGGTAAACGGTGACCGGATCGCCGAAATCGGGGAGCGCCTCCCCGCAAACGGTGAAGAAACTGTCGATCTGGCCGGAAAGAAGCTCCTCCCCGGCTTCATCGACATCCACAGTCACGGCTGCGGCGGCTATGATTTCTGCGACGGCACCCGGGAAGCCTTTCAGGGCATGGCCGACACCTACCTCAGGGCGGGCGTCACCACCGTCCTCGGCACCTCGATGACGCTGCCGGTTGGCCAGCTGATGGAAATCTTCACCGCCTACCGGCAGTTTGCTGAAAATCAGACGCGCGGCGCCCGCATGATCGGCATCAACATGGAAGGCCCCTTCCTCTCGGTCGCCAAAAAAGGAGCGCACATCGCCGAGTATATCGTCCCCGCCAATCTGGAGGATTTTCGTGCCCTCAACAAGGCCAGCGGCGGACGGATCCGGCAGGTGGATGTCGCGCCGGAGGTCCCCGGCAACCTCGACTTTATCCGGGAAGCGAGCAAAATCTGCACCGTCTGTGTGGCCCACACTGCGGGCGGCTATGAGGAAGCCATGGCCGCCTACGCGGCGGGCGCTGCCAGCAACACCCATCTCTACAACGCAATGAGCGGCTTCTCCCACCGCGCGCCGGGCGTCGTCGGAGCAGTATTTGATTCGGACACCTTTGCCGAGCTGATCTGCGACGGCTTCCACATTCATCCCGCGGTCATCCGCGCCACCTTCAAGGTGCTGGGCGAGGACCGCATCTGTCTGATCTCGGACTCGCTGCGGGCAGCGGGCTGTCCCAACGGCGTGTACGAGCTGGGCGGACAGCAGGTTTATGTCCAGGACGGCAAGGCGACGCTGGAAAACGGCACCATTGCCGGCTCGGTCATTGACAGCCGTATCGCGGTACAGCGCGCAGTGAAATTCGGCGTGCCCGAGGAGGCAGCCCTCAAGGCGGCGACTATCAATCCGGCCCGGGCCATCGGCATCGACCACCTCACCGGCTCCATCGCCCCCGGCAAGTGGGCCGACCTGCTCATCGCGGATGACAACTACACACTGGAGGCTGTCTATCAGGGCGGCGTCCGCTGCTGACACTCATCCACAACAAAAACCAGCCCTCCGGACATTTGCCAACCACCGATAAGGAAGGTTTGAAAACAAACTAACTTAACGGCTGGCAGACAGGTTGCAATAAAAAGCGGGTAAGAGGTCAAAGACTTCTTGCCCGCTTTTTCTGTGCCGCGTGGAATAATAGAACAGCGTTTTTGCCCTTTCAAGGGATATGATATTACTTGCTCTGTTCCTGCCCTCTGCAAGCCGCATAAATCAAGGCTTTTTTTCGTCTAAATATCCACGCTGGCATAGCAAACTGTTACGCAGTAGGCCGCCATTTTTGAGGGTGGGAATAGAAACGCTCAACTATCGTGTTTTCAAGTCTGCAAAGCCGCGTCGTGCAAGGCTTAAACACTTCCTATCGCGTAACAACATACTCATAATATTTTGAGGGCGCAAGCGGTCTATCCGTT
>CALXIG010000044.1 GCA_944388305.1 uncultured Clostridia bacterium | reverse complement strand
GGACCTCTTCGGCCGGATGGAGGAAAATCTCGAACGCCAGCGCCTCCTCCTCGGCGGGAACTTTGAGCCGGTCCAGTTTTACCGCCTCGACAACCGCTTTCACGAAATGTACTTCAACAGCATGGAGCTGGACGCGGTCTGGAAGCTCCTGCAGCAGTTTTACGTCCACTATACCCGCTTCCGGGTGCTGGACATGCAGCAGAGCGGCCTGTTCCGGCAATTTTACGAAGAACACCGCCGCATTCTCGAGCTGATGCGGCAGGGGGACGCGGAGGCGCTCTGCTCCCTCATGGTCCGCCACCTGGAGAGCCCTTTTGAGCGGATCACCGGTCAATCCACCAAAAGCCGCGAAGAGCAGTGAGGGGGATTTGTGAAAAATATTCCTTGAAAAAATTTTGCAGTTTGGGTATAATGAAAGCGAAAACTTTCCCACTGATGCCAATCCCGGCAGAATCTGCGGTCATGCCGGGCTTTGCATAAAGAAATTGCGCTGTATCCGCGGTGCGGAGCAGCAGCAGGAGGAATGAATCATGAATCACAAAGCATCCGCGCAAACCCTGGGAATGGTACAGCTGGCGCTGCTGGGGGCCCTGGTTTTTATTCTGGCCTTCACACCGTTCATCGGCTATATCCCGCTCGGCATTACCCGCGCCACGATCGTCCACATCCCCGTCATCATCGGCTCCCTGCTTCTGGGACCCAAAAAAGGGGCGGTGCTGGGCTTTCTGTTCGGCGTAACCAGTTTTCTGCAAAATTCCTTCATCGCCCCCAATCTCACCTCCTTCACCTTCACCCCTCTCTATTCGGTGGGGGACTTTCACGGCAATGGCTGGAGTCTGGTCATCTGCTTCGTACCGCGAATCCTGGTGGGCGTCGTCCCCTATTACGTGTACCGGCTCCTGATGAAGTGGCTGGAAGCCAAAAAGGGCGGACAGACCGCGTCGCTCGCCGTCGCCGGTCTTTTCGGCTCGCTGACCAACACCCTGCTGGTCATGAATCTCATCTATTTCTGCTTCGGCGAACAGTATGCCGCCGCAAAAGGGGAATTGGTGACCGGCCTGTACGGCGTTATTTTGAGCGTCATCCTCATCAACGGCGTCCCGGAGGCGATTGTCGCCGCCCTGCTCACCGCGGCGATTTGCAAGGCGCTGTTCCGTTTTACCAAAAAGAACCGGCTGTAAGGAAATTGTTAAAGGAGCGTACTTTTCATGCTGTTAGCCCTCGACGTAGGCAATACCAATATCTGCATCGGCTGCATTGAGGGGGAAACCATCCTCTTCACCGGCCGTCTCTCCACCGACCGCAGCAAGACGGCCGACGAATACGCCATTAGTTTCAACTCCATCCTCCACCTCTATGGCTATACCCCCTCCCTCATTGACGGCAGCATCATCTCCTCGGTTGTTCCGCCTTTAAATCAGGCGCTGAAGGACGCTGTGCACCGTCTCACCGGCACCACGCCGCTGCTGGTCGGCCCCGGCGTCAAAAGCGGTCTCAACATCCTGCTCGACAACCCCGGGCAGGCGGGCAGCGACCTCGTCGTTGACGCCGTCGCCGCCATTGCCCAGTACCCGAAGCCGCTCATCGTCATCGACATGGGGACGGCGACCACCCTTTCGGTCATCAACGAGCGGGGAGACTATCTGGGCGGCCTGATTCTCCCCGGTGTCAAGATTTCACAGGACACCCTGACCGGGCGCACCTCCCAGCTGCCCCGCATCGCGCTGGAGGCTCCGCCGCAGGTCATCGGCCACAACACCATCGACTGCATGAAGAGCGGCGCGATCTACGGACAGGCCGCCATGCTCGACGGCCTGATCGAACGCATCGAGGAGGAGCTGGGCCAGAAGACGACCGTCATCGCAACCGGCGGCCTCGCGGGCTGCATCGTCCCCCACTGCAAGCGGGAGATCGTCTACGACAACGACCTGCTGCTCAAGGGCCTGCGGATTATCTACGAAAAAAACCGCCCCGACGCCAAACGCTGAGAGCCACATATGCAGGAATTCCCCACCGTCCCGTTGACGATGGGGAATTCTTTGTTTTTGAGGGCTTACCGCCCGATTTTTGCCGCCGCGGCGCACAGCCGGCCGCCTGCCGGAACCGCCAGCGCAATTTTCAGGCAGTCCCCCGGCAGAAACGGCACAACGCATCCTGCTAACGCCGGCATGAGCGCACTCCCCGTCTGAAGCATATACCACGCCGTCCCAACGGCGTAGAGGACAACCGTCCCGACCGTCAATGCGGCGATGCTCCAGACGGCCTTCCGCCCGGTCCGCGCAAGGATCAGCCCCGCTGCCAGCGCGCAGGCCAGATAGCCGATGAGATAGCCGCCGGTCGGCCCTGCCAGCCGGTTGAGCGTCCCAAATCCCGAAAAGACCGGGACCCCCACTATGCCCAGCAGAAGATAGACGGCCATGCTCGCCGCCGCCTCCCTCCAGTCCAGCACCACGACGGCCAGATAGACCGCAAATGTCGCCAACGAAATCGGCACCAGCCCGGGCAGCGGAACTGACACCTGAGCAAGCACACCCGTTAGAGCTGCAAACAGTCCGACGCGCGCTATGCGAGCGGCGGGGCGCGCCGCCCTCCTGGTTTCATTCATGAGAACGCCTCCTTGTGTTAACCATTATTTGTTTCATAGTTAACATTATACCAGATTCCGGCCGTTTGTCAAGGACAAAATCCGTTTCCGCCGGAATTCTTCCCGCGAAAAAACGGCCGCCGCCCATTGCCGGGCAGCGGCCGCGCGTTATTTTTTGGCATTCAGCACCGAAATCGCCTTCTGGAG
>CALXIG010000043.1 GCA_944388305.1 uncultured Clostridia bacterium | reverse complement strand
AGCAGCCCTCGTCCAGGGTGAAGCGCTCGCGGGTCCAGTCGCAGGAGGAACCGAGCTTTTTGAGCTGGGTGACGATCCGGCCGCCATACTGCTCCTTCCAGGCCCAGGCGCGCTCGAGGAAGCCGTCGCGGCCGATCTCCTCCTTGGTGACGCCCTCCTTGCGCATCTGCTCGACGATTTTCGCCTCGGTGGCGATGGAGGCGTGGTCGGTGCCGGGTAGCCAGAGGGTGCAGTAGCCCTGCATCCGCCGCCAGCGGATGAGGATATCCTGGAGGGTGTTGTCCACCGCATGGCCCATGTGCAGCTGGCCAGTGATGTTTGGGGGCGGGATGACAATGGTGTAGGGATCCTTGCTTTCATCGATCTCGGGGGTGAAATAGCCTTTTTCCTCCCAGTTTTGGTAGATGCGGTCCTCGAATTCCCGAGGATTGTACATCTTTTCGAGTTCTTTTCTCGGCATAAAGATGCTCCTTTCGTTGCATTTCTGATTATATAGGTTAAATTGTGGGGCAATATTCTCAACGCCCCACGATAATAAAAAACGCAGCAAAAAATCGCATGCACACTTCCAAACAATCCGGCGGATTGTTTGGAAGAAAACGCTTCGGATACGGTTGAACGGCTGACGCCGTTTGACAAATCCCATGCGTGGATTTTTCAAACTTTTTTCTGCGCTTTTGTATCAAAAGGATTTCGTTTTCTGCGGAAAACGACCAAAGGCGCTGCCTTTGGAAACTACGATTTTTTGAAAAAAATCGAGTAAAACTTTCCCTTTGCCCTCTTGTACAATTCTACTTATCTGTATGACCTGCCTTATCACTTCTCCTCCGCCATCGCCGCCACCTTTTCCTCGTCCGGGGTGGAATAGAGGGTGTAATAATGGTCGAAGATGACCATCCCGGGCTTGGCGCCGTTCGGCTTTTTGACGTTTTTCACCTGGGTGTAGTCCACCGGGATGAGGGCCGCGCCCCGGGCCTTGGAATTCCAGGCGGCGATGGCGGCGGCCTCCTCCACCGTCCGGTCGGGGAGGTCGTTTAACTCCGTCCCCTCGGTGACCAGGATGACGTGGGAACCGGCGAAACCCTGCGTGTGGAACCAGATATCCCAGGGGCGCGCATCCCGGCAGGTCAGCTTGTCGTTTTGCTTGTTGTTGCGCCCGCACCAGACAAGATACCCGTCCGAGGTGCGGTATTTTAAGGGCGGCTGCGCCTTCAGAAGCTTATTCTTGTTCTTATAATTTTTGATATACCCCTGCTCGGAAAGCTCCTGGCGGATTTCCAAGAGCTCGCTCTCCCCGCTCGTGCGGGAGACCGCGTCAAAGACGCTGTCCACATAGGTCAGCTCCTCCTCCGCCTCCGCGATGAGCTTTTGCAGCATCTTCTCGGCGGTGGCGGCCTTGCGGTACTCCTTGTAGTAGTGCTGGGAGTTCTCGACCGGGGTGAGGGCGGGGTCCAGCTCGATGGTCATTGCGGCGTTGTCGTTGTAATAGTCCTCCACCGTGACCGAACGGTCGCCTTTTTTCATCTTCCAGAGGTTGGCCGAGAGCAGCTCGCCCTTCTTTTTGAGCTCCTCCCGGTCGGCACAGGCGGCCAGCTCCTCCTTCTGGGCCGCGATCTTGCGGCTCAGGCGGTCGGTCGTGTTGATGAGCATCCGCAAAAGGTCGTTGGAGCGCTGCTTCATCCGCTCCAGCCGCACCCGCTCCGAGTAGAAGCTGTCGAGCAGGGCGCTCGGGGTGGGATAGGTCCGGCTCTGCATCAGGGCGCCGTACTGGGTCAGGTCCACAAAGGAAAATTCCCGGGGCTTTCCGTCCTGGTCATAGACGGTGGTAAATTTTCCCTCCCCCGTGCGGAGGCTCTCCCGCAGCCTACCGAGATAGAAGAAGAGCCGGTCCCACTGGTCTGCGGTCAGCGCGTTTTTGTCCGCGTCCTGGCCGCGGACGGCGTAGGCGGTCATCTCCCGGGTCAGCACCGAAGAAAAGCCCTCCAGCGCGCCCATCAGGCTTTTGGCGAGGTCGGCGCTCTTTTCCGAGAGGATCCGCTCCTTTAAAGCGGCGTCGTCTGCCTCCAGCAGGTTCAGCTTGCCCTGGCGGGGCGGCTCGGTGTAGCGGACGCCGGGCAGGATGGGCCGCACACCGGACATTTCCTGGTCGACCCGCTTGATGGAGTCCATGACCTTCCCTTCCCCGTCGATGAGGATGACATTGGAATGCCGGCCCATGATTTCCGCCGCCACCGTGATGGGGACCAGATCGCCCAGCTCATTGGTCGCCTCGAAATCGAGGTAGAGCACCCGGTCCATCCCCAGCTGGCGGACGGCGAGGAGCTTCGCGCCTGTCAGATGCTTGCGGAGGAACATGCAGAACATGGGGGGCGTCTTGGGGTTTTCAAAGGGCTGTTCGGTGAAATGGACGCGGGGGCTGTCCGCCCCGGCTGAGAGGAGGAGCCGCCCGCTCCAGCCGCGGGAGCGCAGGAGCAGGATCATCTCCTCCCGGGAGGGCTGGTAGATCCGGTCGACGCGGCTGCCAACGGCGGCCTGTTCGATTTCCGTCTTGAGCATGCGCAGGTATGCGCCGTCCAGTGCCATAAAATCTCCTTTCCAAAGAAAAACGCCTTCCGGGGGAATCCCCAGAAGACGAGAAAGCTCGTGTTACCACTTCTGTTCGCCCTGGCCTCGCGGCCAAAGCCTCTGCCGGTACCATCATACCGTTCCGCTGTAACAGGCGGGCCTGTCGCAGCCTCATCCGCGGAAACCCGCGCTTCGGTGCGCCGTTCAGGGGCTACCTTCCGCCTTCTCCGCCTGTTTTCCTCCCAGCCCTGGCAAAAACCATCGGGAAAACTCTCTGAAAGTCCGGATGAAAGCATACTCTCCCCGTCACTACGTTTGCATTTGGATTTATTATAGCACGTTTGCCTCCGGTTGTCAAGGGCGGACGGCAAAAGCTGAAAATTCCGGTTTATCCGGCGCCTGCTCCCCTTGACATTTTTTTTCGGGCGGGATATGATGAAACTATGATTTTCTGGAAAGGGTGATCCCATGTACAGCGTCCTGATTATGAGCGCCGGTTCCTCCAGCCGGATGGGCGGAGGGGACAAGCAGATGCTCCCGCTGCGGGGGAAGCCGGTGCTGCAACGAAGTGTCGAGGCTTTTCTCGGCTTTCCGGAGGTGGGGCAGATTCTTGTCGTCGCCTCGCCGGAACGGGCGGAGGTCTACCGTCTGCTGCTCACTCCGCTGGACCCCCGGATTCAGGTTCTCCCCTGCGGCGGTGCGACGCGGCAGCAGTCGGTTTTCGCCGGAATGGCCGCCGTCTCGCCCGATGCCGGTTATGTCGCCATTCACGACGGCGCCCGCCCGCTTGTCCCCCCCGCGGTAATCGCGGAAGCCTTCCGCACCGCGGCAGAGTCCGGCGCGGCGGTTCCCGCCCTGCCGGTGCAGGACACCATCAAAGCGGCGGCGGACGGCCTTGTTTCCTCCACCCCCGACCGGCGCACCCTCTTCCGGGTCCAGACCCCGCAGGTCTTCCGGCGGACGGAGTATCTCGCGGCGATGGAGGAGGCGCAGCGGCTGGGCCTCGACTTCACCGACGACGCCCAGCTCTTTGAGCTGACCGGGCGGCCCGTCCGGCTGACCGCAGGGAGCGAGCGCAGCCTCAAAATCACCACGCCCGCCGATCTTCCGGCCGCCGGGGCGTTTCTCGCCGGGGAAGCCGCGTCCGCCCCGCTTTTGCCGCGCATTGGGCAGGGATACGACGTTCACCGGCTTGCAGAGGGGCGGCGGCTCGTCCTGGGCGGAGTGGAAATCCCCTGGGAGAAGGGGCTGCTCGGCCATTCGGATGCCGATGTTCTGCTTCACGCGGTGATGGACGCGATCCTCGGGGCGCTCGCGCTGGGCGATATCGGCCGGCATTTTCCCGACACCGATCCTGCCTATCGGGGTGCGGACAGTCGTGCGCTGCTGCGCCATGTCGCGGGGCTGGTGGCCGCGCGGGGGTACCGGCTTTCCAACCTCGATGCGACCATCATCGCCCAGGCGCCGAAGATGAAGCCGCACATTGAGCAGATGCGGCGCAACCTCGCTGCCGACCTCGGCGTCAGCCCGGAAGCTGTCAGCGTTAAGGCAACTACGGAGGAAGGACTTGGCTTCACCGGCAGCGGGGAGGGCATTTCAGCGAGCGCAGTCTGCGTGATGTGCGGATTTTAAGCCGCGCTGCCGGACGCCTTCGAGGGGTTGGATATTGACATTCCCATGAAAACAGGGTAAAATGGAAAACAGGTATGAGGATTTGCCTCAACAGAAATTTTGGAGGGAAGTTTACCCATGGAAGAGAAAAAAGTCCGCACCCGGTTTGCCCCCAGCCCCACCGGCTACATGCACATCGGCAACCTTCGCACCGCGCTTTACACCTACCTGATCGCGAAAAAGTACCACGGCACCTTTATCCTGCGCATTGAGGACACCGACCAGAACCGATATGTCGAGGGCGCGGTCGATATCATCTACAACACGCTCCGCAAGACCGGTCTCATCTGGGACGAGGGTCCCGACATCGGCGGCCCCGTCGGTCCCTATATCCAGTCCCAGCGGATGGGGATGTTCAAAAAATACGCGGAAGAGCTGGTCGAAAGAGGCCACGCCTACTACTGCTTCTGCGATAAGGAGCGGCTGGAAGAACTGCACAAGATCCAGAACGCTTCCGGCATCCCCGCCAAGTACGACGGCCACTGCCGCAACCTCTCCAGGGAGGAAGTGCAGGAAAAGCTGGCCGCCGGTGTTCCTTACGTCATCCGGCAGAAATGCCCGACCGAGGGGACAACCACCTTCCACGACGAGGTCTTCGGCGACATCACCGTCGAGAATTCGGTCCTTGACGACCAGATCCTCATCAAGGCGGACGGAATGCCCACCTACAATTTCGCAAACGTCGTGGACGATCACACGATGGGCATTACCCATGTCATCCGCGGCAACGAGTATCTCTCCTCGACTCCGAAGTACAACCTTCTTTACGAGGCGTTCGGCTGGGATATCCCCGTTTACATCCATGTTCCGCCCGTCATGAAGGACGCCAACAACAAGCTCTCCAAAAGAAACGGCGACGCCTCCTTTGAGGATCTCATTGCCAAAGGGTACCTCCACGACGCGGTTATCAATTACATCGCGCTGCTCGGCTGGGCGCCCAAGGGGGAGAACGAGATCTTTACCCTGGATGAGCTGATCGAGGAGTTCGACGTCTCCGGCATCTCCAAATCCCCCGCGATTTTTGACCCGGTCAAACTCAAGGCCATCAACGGCGTCTATGTCCGCCGCCTCCCGAAGGAGGAGTTTGTCAAAGACGCCCTGCCCTATATCCGTCAGGGCTGCAAGAAAGAGGACCTCGACCTCGGCCTGCTCGCCGAGCTTTTACAGCCCCGCACCGAGGTCTTCACCGACATTCCGGAGCAGATCGACTTCATCGACGCGCTGCCGGACTACGACATCGCCCTCTACACCCACAAAAAGATGAAAACCAACGCGGAAACCGCGCTCGCGGTTTTGCAGGAGATTCTGCCCGTTCTCGAGGGGCTGGAGCCCTGGACGCTGGAGGCGATCAACGAGGCGATGGCCGGGCTGGTCGCCAGACTGGGCGTCAAAAACGGCTATGTGCTCTGGCCGCTGCGCGTCGCGGTCTCCGGCAAGCAGTTCACACCCGGCGGCGGCGCCGAGATTGCTGCGCTGCTTGGCAGGGAAGAGTCCCTGCGCCGGATCCGCATTGGCATTGAGAAGCTCCGCGCCTGATTTTCCGGCGCAAGTCAGGACAGCTCCCGGCAGTCCGGGACTGTCCTTCTTTATTTTCCATGTTTTTTTGCAAACGGGGTGATTTCATGCGTCAGGAGGCGCAGAACAGCCGCTGCGGCGCGCTCGACCTGCTTAAGGCATTCGCGATTTTTTCGGTGGTGCTCTACCACAGTTTCACCGCCCCCTATCACATCCTGGGGGATGCGCCGCCGGTTGCCTATTTCCGGTATTTTTCCCGGTCAATCCTCTCGACCTGCGTCCCGATTTTCTTCCTGGTCAACGGCGCGCTGCTGCTGACCAGGTCCTTTGACATGAGAAAGCACCTGCGCCGGACCGCCGCCGTTTTTCTGCTGGCGACGGTCTGGGGGCTGCTGGATATTCTGGCGCTCATGCCGGTGCGAGGGGAATTTCTGCCGCCGCGGGAGGTGGTGCGCACGCTGTTTCTGCTCAGAGGCGGCTGGTGCAACCACCTGTGGTATCTCTACACCCTGGTGGTGGTTTACCTCTTTGTGCCCCTTCTCAAGACGGCTTTTGACCAGAACCGGCCGGTGTTTTACGCCTTTCTGGGAATTGCGCTCTTTTTCACCTTCGGGACCAACACGCTGGAGCTGGCCGAGTACACGGTGCGGTATTTCTGGGGGGAGAACCTTCTGCGCGACCTGATGACTTTTTTTCACCGGGTCAATCCGCTCGCCGCCATCAACGGGTACGCCGTCGCCTACTTCATGCTGGGCGGCGTGCTGATGGAACAGCGGGAGCGCCTGAACAGCCGGAAGCTGCGGACTGCCGCGGCGCTGCTCATCCCGGTCATGATGTTCCTCTGGTTTTTCTACGCCGCGGCCAATTCCCGGCGGGAGGGCCGGATGCTGGACATTGTGTTCAGCGGATATTCAACCGTCTTTGTCCTGATCTGCACCGTTTGTCTGTTTGTGCTGAGCCTGCCCTATCAGGCGCACGGAAGGAGTGGGACGCTCATCCGGGCGCTCGGCTCCAACACGCTGGGCATCTATCTGCTGCAAACCGTGGTCATCGCGGCGCTCGCTCCGCAGGTCCGCAGGCTGGCTGTCAGCGGCAGTATGCTGTTCAGCATCGCCTATGCCGCCGCATTGACGCTGCTCTGCCTGGGCATCTGCCTGCTCTGCAAACAGGTGCCGGTGCTCCGGCGCCTGTTTTGCCTGTGAAAAAACAAACACCGGGGGAGGAACGAGAAATATGAAAATCATGGAAATCAGAGAGCGCACCCCGCAGCTGACCGGCAGGCTGGTGGAGCTCTGGGAGCGCTCGGTGCGGGCGACCCATCTGTTTCTGTCCGCCGAAGAGATTGAGGCGATCAAAGCCTATGTGCCGCAGGCGCTGGAGAGCGTCCCCCATCTGGTCGTCGCGGAGCGGGAAGACGGCACCCCGGCTGCTTTCATGGGGATTGACGGCCGGAAGCTGGAAATGCTGTTCGCCGCCCCGGAGGAACAGGGGAAGGGGCTGGGCAGGCGGCTGGTGGAATACGGAATCGCGCGGCACGCAGTGTGGGAACTGACGGTCAACGAGCAGAATCCTTCCGCCAGGGGCTTCTACGAACACATGGGGTTCCGGACCTTCCGCCGGTCGGAGCGCGACGAACAGGGGAATCCATACCCCATCCTGTATATGAAACTGGAATGAGCGCAGAAAAAGAGGAGGGACTCCCTGTCCCTCCTCTTTTTACACCGGATTCCGGTTGAATTTACCGTTCCGGCAGTTTCTTCCCGCACCTGGGGCAGAAGGCGTAGGTTCCCTCTGTTCTGGTTCCGCAGTAAGGGCAGAAGGCGGCGCCTGCGCCGTCCGGCCCTTTTTCGCGGGAAGCGTCCGTTCCGAACCGCTCCTCCAGTGGGTCGGGTTCCTCGCCATCCTCAGTGATGTCAAAGGCGGAATAACGGTTTTTGCCGGTTGCGTTCCGAAAATGATAGACCGCCTGTATGATTCCAAGCAGGACAAAAAAGACGCCGAAAATCGGGAAAAAGACGGGCGCCCCCGCTTTGACGGCCATGATGGTCCAGAATATCCCGAAAATCACGAGAATAACCGAAACGATTGCGCCGATTCCTGACTGGCCGCGGCCCGGTTTGATGCTTCTCATGTGAAATCCCCCTTAAAAATAGCGAAACAGCGCCCGGTCGCGCATGGCGCGGCGGAATTCCACCGCAGGGAAGCGCTCCTGCAAAAACTGCCGCACCGGCTCGAGAATAATGGCTTCCGTCTCATAGTGTCCGGCGTCGATCAGGGTCAGCCCCGCGTTTGCCGCGTCGACGGCCTGATTGTGTTTGACGTCGCCGGTGATATAGGCGTCCGCTCCGGCCGCCAGAACCTGAGGCAGAAAACTGCCGCCCGACCCCGCGCAGAGGGCGACCCGCCGGATGGAATTTCCCGCGTCATGCAGGCGCAGCATCGGCAGCCCGAGCCGCTCCTTGACCCGCCGGGCCAGCAGCTCACCGGTGAAAATGCGGGAGAACTCCCCGATCTTGACGCACCCGTCTCCGTCCGGCACATCCTCCACCGCGGCGAGTCCCAGCGTGTCGGCCAGTGTGTCGCTCACCCCGCCGGGGGCCTTGTCCAGGTTGGTGTGGGCCGAAATGACCGCGGTCCCCGCCCGGATCAGGCGGTAGGGGATGGAGTCCTCTCCGATGGAGCGAAGCGGATCAAACAAAACGGGGTGGTGGGTGACGACGAGCTGCGCCTCCCGGCGAACAGCCTCCTCGCAGACCTCGCGGGTCAGATCGAGGGCGACAAGGGCAAAGGACACCGGCTGCTCCGCTCCGCCGATGAGCAGGCCGCTGTTGTCAAACCCCTCCTGCGTCTCAAACGGCGCCCAGTCGGCCAGGGCGTCGTAAATTTCTCCGACAGTGACTGCAATCATGCCAGCACCTCCCGAATCTGTTCTGCAAGTTTCCGGTACCTGGCCGCCGAGGCGGCAATCTGCTCCGAACCGGCGCTCTGCCCCAGCCCAAAGAGGATGACCTCCAGCTTTTTGAGCTGGTATTGCAGGTATTTCCGCGCCAGCGCCGCTTTGGCGGGGTCGCGCAATGCCTCCGGCATTCGTCC
>CALXIG010000042.1 GCA_944388305.1 uncultured Clostridia bacterium | reverse complement strand
CTGGGACTATGGCCCGCTCGGCGTGGAATTTAAAAACAACGTCAAAAAAGCCTGGTGGAAGAAATTTGTCCAGGAATCTCCCTACAATGTCGGCCTGGATTCGGCCATCATCATGAACCCCCAGACTTGGGTCACCTCCGGTCACGTCGGCGGTTTTTCCGACCCGCTGATGGACTGTAAGGACTGCAAAGCCCGCTACCGCGCCGACAAGCTCATCGAGGACAACGGCGGCCACGCCGAGGGCATGACCTTCGAGCAGATGAGCAGCTACATCAGAGAGCACGGCATCGCCTGCCCCGCCTGCGGCTCCAAGAATTTCACCGACATCCGCAAGTTCAACCTGATGTTCAAGACCTTCATCGGCGTCACCGAGGACGCGAAAAGCGAGGTCTACCTCCGCCCGGAAACCGCGCAGGGCATTTTCGTCAACTTCGCGAACGTCCAGCGCACCACTCGCCGCAAACTTCCCTTCGGCGTCTGCCAGATCGGCAAATCCTTCCGCAACGAGATCACCCCCGGCAACTTCACCTTCCGCACCCGCGAGTTCGAGCAGATGGAGCTGGAATTCTTCTGCAAGCCGGACACCGACCTCGACTGGTTCCACTACTGGAAGGACGCCTGCAAAAACTGGCTGCTCTCCCTCGGCGTCAAACCGGAAAACATGCGGCTGCGCGACCACGAGAAGGAGGAGCTCTCCTTCTACTCCAAGGCGACGACCGACATCGAATTCCTCTACCCCTTCGGCTGGGGCGAGCTGTGGGGCATCGCCGACCGCACCAACTACGACCTGGGCCGCCATCAGGAGGCCAGCGGCAAGAGCCTCGACTACTTCGACCAGGAGACCGGCGAGCGCTACATTCCCTACGTTGTCGAGCCCTCTCTGGGCGCCGACCGCGTGGCCCTCGCCTTCCTCTGCGAGGCATTTGACATTGAGCAGCTCGAAGACGGCACCGAGCGGACCGTCCTCCACCTCCATCCCGCCCTCGCCCCCTACAAGGCGGCCGTTCTGCCCCTCTCCAAAAAGCTGTCGGACAAGGCGATGGAGATTTACACCAGCCTCTCCAAATATTTCATGGTCGATTTCGACGAAACCGGCGCCATCGGCAAGCGCTACCGCCGCGAGGATGAGATCGGCACCCCCTACTGCATCACCTACGACTTCGATTCCGAAAACGACGGCTGCGTCACTGTCCGCGACCGCGACACGATGGAGCAGGTCCGCCTCCCCATCGGCGAGCTGCGCGCCTATCTCGAAGAGCGGGTCAGCTTCTGAACTGCAAAGCCCCTGTAAAAACGAAAGGACCGGCAAAACCGGTCCTTTTTGTCATGCCGTTTTGATTATCCCAGCGCGACGTCGAGCAGCATCATCACGACAAAGCCCGCCATGACGCTCATGGTGCCGAGGTTGGAGTGCTCGCCCAGGTGGGCCTCCGGGATGAGCTCCTCGACGACGACATACAGCATCGCCCCCGCCGCAAAGGCGAGCAGCCAGGGCATTGCCGGCTCGAGCGCCCCGGCCGCCAGGACGACCAGCACCCCGAAAATCAGCTCGACAAGCCCTGAAAAGCTGCCGTAAAGAAAAGCCTTTGTCCGCGAGAATCCCTCCTGCCGCAGCGGCAGCGAGAGGGCCGCCCCTTCCGGGAAATTCTGGATCCCCATCCCGACCGCCAGCGCCCCGGCCGCCGCGAGTGCGCCTTCCTCCGCGCCGTGCTGGGCGGCGAGGGCAAAGGTCAGGCCGACCGCCATCCCCTCCGGGATGTTGTGCAGGGTGACGGCGGTAAACAGCATGGTCGTCCGCTTCCAGGAGGCGGACATCCCCTCCGGCTCCTTCGCGTCCGGGTGGAGATGCGGCAGCACCGTGTCGAGCCCCCACAAAAACAGCACACCCAGCAGGAACCCGCCCACCGCTGGCAAAAGCCCGGAGCCTCCCGCGGCTTCGGCCTCCTCAATGGCGGGGATGAGCAGACTCCAGACCGAAGCGGCTGTCATCACCCCGGCGGCAAATCCGAGAAAGACCCGCTGCGCGGCCGGATTAACGCCGCCGCGGAAGAAAAAGACCAGCGACGCGCCGAGAGCCGTCATGAAAAAGGTGAAGCCGGTCCCGGCGGCTGCATACAGAACAGCGTTCATCGCGTGCCCCCCTCTCCCGGATATTCCTCCCGCAGAATGGCGTAGCAGAGCCGGTCCCAGCGGCACCCGTTGAGGTAGACCGCCTTCCGCTCCCGCCCTTCCAGCCGGAAGCCGCACACCTCAAGACAGCGCTGCGCGCCCAGATTCAGTTCCAGCGTGCAGGCCGTGATCCGTTCGAGCCCGACCCGCGCAAAGCCATGCGCAAGCATCAGCGCGACCGCCTGCCGGCCGTACCCTTTTGACCGGTCGGCCAACCGCGCGATCCCGATCCCGACGGAGCAGGAGCGGTTTTTCCAGTCGATATCCTGCAAGGCGACGTCGCCGATCGCCGTCCCGTCGTTCCGAAAAATGCCGAGGCGGATGTTCGTTTGCCCCTGACAAGACTGGATCTCCTCAAACCAGTTGTCCGCCTTTTCAACCGAGTGGCCGATATTCAGCTCCTCGGCGGGACAGGAAAAATCGTACTCGAAGTCCCGCCAGAGCTTCCGGCAGTCCTCCCGCTCCAACGCGGCCAGATAAATTTCTCTTCCCTGAAGGATCATGGATGAGCCTCCTTTTTCAAAAATTCCCGCCCGGATGCGGGCGGCAGAGAGGCGTTTCCCCTCTGTT
>CALXIG010000041.1 GCA_944388305.1 uncultured Clostridia bacterium | reverse complement strand
AGTGGAGGTGTGGATGCGCCCCTGCGTCTCCGTTTCCGGGACCCGCTGCACCCGATGGACGCCGCTCTCGTACTTCAGCCGGGAGTAGGCACCCTCGCCGCTGATGGAAAAGGAAATTTCCTTATATCCGCCCAGCTCAGTGGGATTGGCGTACATGACCTCCTGCTTCCAGCCGCGCGCCTCAGCGTACATGGAGTACATCCGGTACAGGGAGTTTGCGAAGAGGGCCGCCTCCTCGCCGCCCGCGCCGCCGCGGATCTCGATGATGACGTTCTTGTCGTCGTTCGGATCGCGGGGAAGCAGCAGGAGCTTCAGCTCCTCCGCCGCCCGTTCCATTCGCTCTTTTCCGGAGGAGAGCTCCTCCTCCAGCATCTCCTTAAAATCCTTCTCCAGGCCGCCTGCGTCCAGCAGGGATTTCGCCTCTTCGAAATCGGCCGCGGCCTTTTTATATTCCCGGTATTTTTCCACCACCGGGGTCAGATTCTTATATTCCTTCATCAGGTCGCGGTAAGCCGCCTGGTCGTTGACGACGCCGGGGTCCATGAGCTTCCCGTTGATTTCCTCATAACGCTGTTCAATCAGCTGCACCTTTTCGAGCATAACAAAAAACGCTTCCTTTCCTGGCAGTCAATGGCACATTCCAACCGCCGGGACGCTAATCCTCGCCGTTGTGCGCAACCCGCTTGAGGCTTTTCTCCGCCTTGGAGCGGGGCAGCATCATTTCCCGGCCGCAGCCCAGGCAGCGCAGCTTAAAATCCATGCCCACCCGCAGGACCTCGAACCGGTTTTCGCCGCAGGGGTGGTTTTTTTTCATAATCAAAACATCGCCGACCGCGATCTGCATGAAATTTTCCCCCTTTCTGCGGCAAGCCGCCGCTGGCAATTCGATACAAGCTTACACCCCGCGCCGGACTTCAGTTGGCGCGCCTATGTAAATGGGGTTCCATTTACTGTCATTACTGGGGAGGGTGTCATCTTCTCCAAATTGATTCAAGCCTTTTTGGAATACGGACGGGCGGCCATTGGCCGCCCCTACAAACTACTTGGAATATTCCAGAATGCTTTGCCGGTGGTTGACCGGTCCGAATTTCATGCCGTTCCCTGCGGTTCAATATGCAGCAGCTCCAATGACTCCGGATCCAGCCAAACATTCCCGACATCTCTAAATTGGACAACCAGGGATGGAATACCTTCCGGCGCGGAAAAACCCAACGGTATATCCGTGTAAACAATGCCGCTTTCCAGCCGAATCTCTGGATCCTCCGGCAAAAGGCCCACTTCTTGCAGATACCCGTAAGCCACCCGGCGCGCTTTGGCCTCCGGGTAGTTATATTGTCCATAGAAAAATCCGCCGATAAACAGGGCTGCGGCACAGAAAGCGATCGCCAGCGTAACCGCGTGCAGACGTTTGGTTTTTCTCATACTGCTTCCCCTCATTCTCTGGGCACAAATCCGATAAAGCTTAGGTCTTCTTTTAATACCCAGACGCAGACCGGTCCCAGCGTCCCGCTGCGCGGAGGGTCGTCAAAAGAAACCTGGTACATCGGCGGAAACTCTGTTAAGGTCACCCGGCCGTATTTTCCCGACAGAGTCATGGTCATGCCGGGGCGGACAGGCTGGCCCACCTCCGAAACGACGCCTTCGGTCCAGGAAACCAAATCCTCCCGGTCGGTAGGATTGTATGGATTGTCAATTGTATGGATTGTCAAAGGAATAATATTCTTCGACATAATGATAGGCCGCCCGCCGGACCCGGTTGTCCAGGGAATAATATTCCCCCACCGCAACCCCTAAGGGAAAACTGGCCGCCAAAACCACAGCGGACAAAAGAGCAAACACGATTTTTCGGCTTCGTTTCATCGCACTTCCACCTCCAGACACTGCTGTAAGGCCAACGGCGAACTGCTGCGATTTTCTCCTGTTTTATTATACCATAAACCGGCATAAAATCAAACCCTGCCGGGCAGATTTTTCATCTTTCGCAAAACCCGCGCCGGGCATATGTCTCTTTTTGCAGGGAATACTGAAAACGCAGGGCTTCCTGCCAAAAAACGAAAGGAGAATCCCCATGAGAATTTCAGCCCATTTTGATACCTTTGACGAAGCCGAAACCTGCGCCCGCGCCCTCAAGCATCACTGCGAGGGAATCAATGCCATCCGCATCCGGAAGCGGGGGCCGCAGGACGGGGAGGACCTCCCCATCGGCGACCCGCCTGTCACGCCAATCCCGTTCGCCCTTTACAACGGGGCGACGACCATCGACAATGTCGAAAGCAGCGTCGTAGGCGGTCCCTACGCCGGAATGATGGCGATGGACTTCGCGCTGGAGGACCGCGATCCGGACCAGGGCGAACGCCGCGACGGTCCGGCCGGCCGCCGGGAATGCGTTATGGACGTTCTCGCCCAGCCCTATGCCGCCCGCGAAATCGAACAGACGATTCTCAACGGGCATGGGCGGCGGCTCCAGCGGGTTCAGCTGTAGAGCGCCTGCCCGTCCGGCATGGCCGCCCGCTTTTTCATCAGCCGGTTGAAGATGAGCAGGAAGGTCGTCGTCGACGAGAATCCGGCCACCAGATCGGCGATTGGTTCCGCGAAAAAGGCGCTCTGCGCCCCGAAATAGACAGGCAGCACCAGCGTGAGGACGAACAGCAGCCCCTTCCGGAACAGCGAGAGGGAGACCGCCGCCTGCGGCACGCCCAGCGCGGTCAGCCCGTCCACCAGCGTGTACTGGAAGGCCATGGGGATGACGCAGGCGGTGTACACCCGGATTCCCCAGACCGAAAGGTCCAGATACTGCGGGTCCTGGGTAAAGATCCGCACAAACTGTCCCGGAACGAGCTGGGACAGGGTGAACATGACAACCGCAAAACCGACCGCCATCAGCAGGACGCATTTTTCGCCCTGCCGGATGCGGTCAATTTTTTTGGCCCCATAGTTGAAGCTCAGAATCGGCTGGGTGCCGCCGGTGATTCCCGCCATCGGCATGGTAATGAGCTGCATGTAGCTCAGCACGATGGTCGCGCAGGTGACAAGCATGTCCCCCTGTCCGGGGCCGCCGTATTTTTGCAGGACTCCGTTTAAGCCGATGAGCACCACCGAATCGGTCGCGTTGATGAGAAAGGGCGAAAGGCCGAAGGTCAGAACCATCTTCATCGTCCGCCACTCGTATCCCCGGAACTGGATGCGGACTTTCATCCGGTTGGAGAACAAAATGACGAGGACAAAGCAGCAGGAGCTCGCCTGGGCGATCACCGTGGCGATCGCCGCGCCCGCGACCCCCATGTTGAACACAAAAATAAAGACCGGGTCAAGGATGATGTTGACCACCGCGCCGATCATGACGCTCAGCATACTCAGCGTCGAATAGCCCTGACAGGTGATGAACTGGTTCAGGCCTGTCGCCAGAATGGCAAAAACCGTGCCGGCCGTGTAGATGGTCATATAGGTGTTGGCGTAAGGATAGGTCGCCTCGCTCGCGCCGAAGGTCATGAGCAGCGGCTGCTTGAAAATCAGCACAACGGTGGTCAGCACCACAGCCAGCCCGCAGAGCAGCACAAAGCAGTTGGCGAGGATCTTTTCTGCCCCCTTCTGATTGCCCTCCCCCATCCGGATAGCCATCAGCGGCGCGCCGCCCATGCCGATCAGAAAAGCGAAGGAGGAGATCAGGGTGACAATCGGTCCGCAAACTCCCGCGCCGGCCAGCGCCGGCCCTCCGATCTCCGGGATATTTCCAATAAAAATGCGGTCGACAATGCTGTACAGCACATTGACAAACTGCGCCATCATGCTCGGCACCGCCAGCCGGAGTACCAGCCGCGAAATCTTGTCCTCTCCCAGATTGTTTCCTCTTGCCATTGGTCTTCTCCTTTTTTCAAAATTCCCCGACACCGGGACAACTATCCCTATTATAGCCGTCCGGCGCCAAATGCGCAAGGTAAAACCGGGGTATGGAGATTGAAAAGTTTCTGTAAGCTTTATGTAAAATTATGTGAAAAATGTCCGCGGCAGGCGAAATTTCACCCGCCGCGATCTGCAAATCGCACTATTTTCCGTAAAAATACCGCTCATTCAGCTGCACGCTGGGATTTTCCGGCTTCAGCCGCTTCGCTTTCTCGTGAAAGAGGACGGCCATCTCCCGGTTCCCCAGCCGGTCAAAGCAGACGCAGAGCTGCATGCAGGGGATGAAGTCCCAGTAATCCGGCTGGCAGAATCCATCCGCAGAGGGAGGCGGGCAGTGCCGGGCGGCCTGATACCAGTAAACCGCCTCGGAGAGCCTTCCCTTCTCCAGAAAATGCAGGCCGAGCGCGCAGCAGATCTCCGCCCGCGGCAGGCCGAAGGAAAAACTCCGCGTCAAAGCCGCGCAGGCGCGTTCCGGGTCGCCCAGCCTCCGGCAGCAGGCTGCCAGGTCGAGGCAGGCGCCGATGCGGTTTTCGACCCAGCCGTCCTCCCGCTCGAGAAAACCGGTAAACCAGCCCGCCGCCTCGCGGTCGCGGCCGTGGGCGGCCAGTTCACGTGCGTAGTAGTACTGCTGCCGGGCGTCGAGCCTCTCCCCTCTCGCAAGCTGCCGCTCAAAAATGCGCAGGTTGCGGTCCGGGTCGCCGGGCCTGCACTTGCGGTGGGTGACGGCAGCGGCGGCGTGAACGATTTTTCCCGCCGGGACAATGACCTCGTGCACCGCGCCCTGCCAGCGGAACCCGCGCGCCCGCCGGAGCAGCCGCTCCCGCTCATAGGTGAAAACAGGCCGTCCCGCCTCGTCAAAGGCGGTGTGATAGGGCATCATCACCACGTCAGCGGAGGGGTCCAGTTCCTCCTTCAGGGTGAGAAACTTCTGCCGGTCCTCCTCAAGCAGGACGTCGTCGGCATCCAGCCAGAGGATGTAGTCCATCTCCGCCTTGGAGAAGGAAAAATTCCGTGCGGCCGCGAAATCGTCGATCCATTCAAAAGAATATACCCTGTCTGTGAACTGCCGGGCGATCTCCCGCGTCCGGTCCCGCGAGCCGGTGTCCACGATGATGATCTCGTCTGCGATTTCCCGGACGCTCTCAAGGCAGCGCGCGAGGACCTCCTCCTCATCCCGGACGATCATGCAAAGGCTGATGGTAATCATTTTCCGTCTCCCCTTTCCAAAAAGCGCCGCCCTGCGGCAGGCAGGGCGGCTTTGCGCGTCTGTGCGGACATCAGTCCAGCTTGCGGATGGTGAGGGCGGCGTCGGTAAAGGAAGCGTCGGCATCCACCATGTTGAGGGTGATGACGTCGCCGGCCGAAGCCGTATAGAGGACCGAAGCGCCCAGCGGCACCAGGTTGCTGGCGGCGCCAATCGTGCCGGACGACTTGCTGCCCGGAATCTCGTTGCTGTTGGCTTCGAGCTGAAGGACCGCATTGCCGGTACCGCCGGTATTGGTACCGGTGGCCGAATAGGTGATGCGGTAGGTTCCCGGGTCGTTGATGGTAAAGTCGCTGGCAGACGCCGTGTGGGAGACGGCGGTGCCTTCTTCCACCTGATTGGTGTCGAAGGTCAGCGCGTCGCCGGCAGAGGCGGGACTCTGCGACGGCACATTGGTCGCAAAGAGGGCGTTCAGGGGCGGCGCCGCGCCGGTCGGACCGGTAGCGCCTGTCGCGCCGGTTGCGCCGGTTGCACCCGCAGCGCCGGTGGGACCCGCAGCACCGGTGGCGCCGTCAGCACCTGCCGGTCCGGTGGGACCTGTAGCCCCGGTTGCGCCGGTTGCGCCCGTTGGTCCGGTGGGGCCGGTGGCACCGTCCAAACCTGCCGCGCCGGTCGGGCCGGTAGAACCCGTCGCACCCGCGGCACCCGTCGCGCCGGTCGGGCCGGTGGGACCGGTCGCGCCGGTGGGACCGGCAGCGGACAGCAGGGTGAAGCCTGCGGAGGAACCCGGCGTGCCGGTGGGGTTATTCACAGCCGCACGGTAAAGGCTCCCGTTGAAAAACACCAGATCGCCGGCGGAATAGGGGGTTCCCGCCGCAAAGGCCTCAGCGTCCGTCAGGCCGGGACCGGGAGCGCCGGTCGGACCCGTTGGTCCGGTGGGTCCAGTAGGGCCGGTGGGACCGGCCGGGCCCTGGATACCCTGAGGACCCTGCGGACCCTGGACACCCTGCGGACCGGTGGGGCCGGTCGGGCCGGTCGGACCGGTGGGACCCGTCACGCCGCCAGGGCCGGGCGGATAGGGATAGCAGGGCGGCGGACAGCAGGCCGGCTGGCAGCAGGCCGATACCCCTCCGCAGCAGCTGTTTCCGCGAAAGATATTCATAAGATGCCTCCTACAACTAGTTTCCCCTCCCTCCGGGGAGGAAGGAGTACTGCATCCTATGCCGGGAGGAGGGGAAGCGTGTATCTTCCGCAGAGCGGGAAAAAGACCCGCTTTTTCAGCAATTTCGCGCCCCGGGCGGAACCTCGAGCCCCAGCTCTCCGATCTTTGCCCGCAGCGATTTCAGGTCCTCGTAGGCCGCCCGCTTCTTGGAGGGATCGCGCAGGAGCGCGGAGGGGTGGTAGGTCGCGGTGAGCCAGTACCCCTTGCGCTCCACCCACTGACCGCGCTCCCGGGTGATGCGAAAATCCGGGCGGATGATCGCCTGTGCCGCAATCCGCCCCAGGCAGACGATGATTTGGGGGCGAATCAGCCGCACCTGTGCCCGCAGATAGGGCAGGCAGGCCGCCTGCTCCTCCGGCAGCGGGTCGCGGTTGTGCGGCGGACGGCATTTGACGATGTTCGCAATGTAGACCTGCCCCCGGTCCAGCCCGATGCAGGCAAGCATCCGGTCCAGAAGCTGCCCCGCCGGACCGACGAAGGCACGCCCCTGAAGATCCTCCTGTTCCCCCGGGCCTTCTCCAACCAGCATCACCCGGCTCTCCCGCGCGCCGTCTCCGATAACCACATGGGTCCGCGTCCGGCCGAGTCCACAGCGCCCGCATACCGCGCAGGCGCGCTCAAGCTGCTCCCAGCTGACCATCGTTCTCCTCCTCTCGGTATCGCAAAACTGAGCATTCGCCTTTCACATTTTTCCGTTAAAAAAGGCACCCCGCTTCGGACGGGATGCCCCTGGCAGGCAAAAAGCGGCGTCCGCCTAGACCCGGTACAGCAGGTCGGCGTAGGTCGGGATGGGCCACTCGGAGGCGGCGACAAGCTTCTCCATCCGGTCGGCGGCCTCGCGAAGCTTCTGCATCAGGTCGCGGAGGCAGTCGCGATGATAGCGGGCGTTTTCCAGCATGTCGGCGCTTTCCGCGCAGCTTTCGAGGGCGCGCTCCAGCTCGCCGGTCAGCCGGTCTGCCTCCGAAATATCCCCGGAAAGGCGCTGAGCGAGGTCGCGGACGCTCCGGTTTTCAATTCCGGCCGCCCTGAGGGCGGAAAAGCTCTCCGCCAGCGAACCGGCAAACCGGATCGCGGCCGGCAGAATCTGGCGGCGGGACATCTCGCACATCGTTGCGGACTCAATATTCAGGATCTTGCAGTAATTTTCCAGCATGATCTCGTACCGCGCATGGCATTCGGCGCTGGACATGACGTGATGCCGCTCCATCACCGCGATATTCTTGGGTGCGATCATGGCGGTGATGGCGTCGGCAGTGTTGTTGAGGTTGGGAAGCCCGCGCCGCGCCGCCTCCTCCACCCACTCGCCGGTGTAGTTGTTGCCGTTGAAGATAATGCGGCCGTGATTGCGGACCGTTTCCTGCACGATCTGCTGAATTTCGGCGTCAAAATCCGCGCAGCATTCCAGCCGGTCGGCGATCTGGCAGAGGGCGTCAGCGACAATGGTGTTCAGGACATAGCTCGAAACGGCGACCGACGCCGACGAGCCGACCATGCGGAACTCGAACTTGTTGCCGGTAAAGGCGAACGGCGAGGTCCGGTTGCGGTCGGAACCGTCCCGCGGGAGCTTGGGGAGGGTCGCGACGCCGGTCTCCAGGATGCCCGAAGGGGTCTGGTCAACCGCGTCGCCGTGGGCGATGTGCTCGAGGACGTCGGTGAGCTGCTCGCCCAGGTAGATGGAGATGATGCCGGGAGGCGCCTCATGTCCGCCCAGGCGGAAGTCGTTGCCCGCGTTGGCGGCGCTCATCCGCAGAAGATCGGCGTAATCATCCACCGCGCTGATGACGGCTGAGAGAAAGACGAGGAACTGCATGTTCTCATACGGCGTCTTGCCCGGATCGAGGAGGTTCTGGCCGTCGTTCGTCGACAGCGACCAGTTGTTGTGCTTGCCGGAGCCGTTGATCCCCTGGAAGGGCTTCTCGTGGAGAAGGCAGGCGAGGCCGTTTTTCTTGGCGATCTCCCGCATCACCTCCATGGTGAGCTGGTTGTGGTCG
>CALXIG010000040.1 GCA_944388305.1 uncultured Clostridia bacterium | reverse complement strand
CGCGGGCTTTTACGAGAATGCCGTCGTCTTCCAGGACGTCGACCTCGACATCCCGAAGACCCAGCCCGGATGGTATTACCCGAGCCAGGTTTCCGGCTTTGCCGGCATCCATCCCCGCAAGCTGCGGGAGCGCCAGCCCCACCTTTACGGGGAGCTGACAAAGCCCGCCGAACCCCTTGCTGTCCCCACCCCGGAGGAGCAGGCTGTCCTTCTGGAGAAAATGCGGGACGGCCGATGCCATTGGTGAACATTCTGTTCGCCAATAGTAGATTTCAGGAGGATTTCCCATGAGCTACAGCAGACGGCTGACCGATCTGGCGGCCAAATACAAGCAGTTTTTTGCCGATGAGACGCCCGGGCAGATCCTCGGGATGATCTGCCCGTACACCTTCCCGATGGATTACGCGGCTTACGGCGTCCCGGACCGGCCCCTTTCAAGCTGGGATTTTACAAAGCCTCGGGAATTCGCCGATCACGCTGCCCGGCAGCTCCGCGCGTTCTTACAAGAGACCGGCGATCTGGACAACGACTATTTTCCCGCCATTTCGCCGAACCTCGGCTGCGCGGTGCACAGCGCCTTTTACTCGGGCGCGGAGGTCACAATGGGAATCGACACGAGCTGGTCCCACCCGGTGATTCACGACTGGTCCGACATGGAGAAGCTCACCCTCTCCCGCCAGAATTTCTGGTACCAGGTCCTGCGGGAAATCCTCCTGCGGCTGCGGGAGGTAAACGACGGCGATTTCGCCCTCTCGACCCTCTGCAACAACGGCCCCGGCGACATGGCCAACGCCCTGCGCGGCAACGACCTGTTCTACGACCTCTACGACGAACCGGACGAGGCGGGGCGGCTCTTTGACCTCTCGGCCGGCGCCACCATCTGGCTGGAACGGGAGCTCAGGCAGGTGGCGGGCTTTCTCGATGGCGGAACGGTGACGGCAAACGTCTGGTTCCCGGGCGACGCGCCCTATCTTTCGGAGGATTTTTCCGACCTGTGCAGCGCGGAAGTTTACCGCCAGTTCGGCAAACCGCGCACCCAGCGGATTCTCGATACCTTCGGCGGCGGGTACATCCACCATCATGCGAAGGGATGGCATGTCCACAGCGAGATCGCCTCGCTCGACAGGCTCCGCCTGCTGGAAATCAGCTGGGATCCCAACTGCCCGCGTCCGGTCGACCGGCTCGACGAGCTGATGGAATACCACACGCGGCTGCCGCTCATGATCCGCTGCACCGCAGAGGACGTGTACCGGCATATCGAACAGATGAAGCGCGGCCGCGTCGTCCTGATGATCAATGTGGACACTGTGGCGGAAGGACGGGAGGTCATGCGCTTTATTCGGAAACATTCCATTTTGTGAGGGCAGCGGCATTCCACCGGAAATGAACACATGGGAGGACTGCGAGGGCTTCGGACGCGGCGTCCGGAGCCTTTTTTGCGCGCGGCAGAGAGGGCGGCTTTTGTCGGAGTTTGATGGATTTAAGGAAGGATCGCACATGCAGACGTTTTTAAAGATCACCCCCGCGAGGGGATTGAAGTTCACATAATGGAAGGAAACCGGATGAGAAATGTGCCGTTCTACATCCGCCGCTACACCAAGGAGCATCTGCCCCGGATTCTGCACCAGCACGAGATGCTCCAGATCAATTACGTCATGAAGGGGAGCTGCCACCATTTTATCAACGGCAGGGGAAATGAGGTGACCAAGGGGGATTCCTCATTATCCCACCTTATGTTCCGCACCAGCTTTCCTGCGAGGAGACGGACAACTTTGAGATTTACGAGATCGAATTTCTGACCGATTTCGTCATTCGGAATATTCAGGATTTCGAACATGTGCAGTCCCTCTTCGATTTTGCCTACCTCAAGCCATTCTTTATGGAGGAGGACGAGGTGCACACCCGCTATCACCTCCCCGCGGAGCATCAGAAGCGGGCGGAGGCCGTCATTCAGGAGCTGCTGGAGGAATTTGAGGGCGGCGCGCCGAGCCATATGCTGATGATCAAGGGGCTGCTGCTCCAGCTGCTGGTCATTTTACAGCGCTGTATCAGCAGCCAGGAGGAGCTCCGGCAGCGCAGCCGGAATACCGGACCGGCTGCCTCGATGGAAAAAGCGGTCGCCTTCATCGACGAGCACTTTGCGGAGGACATCTCCGCCCAGGACGCGGCGCAGGTCGCGGCCTTTTCCAAGTCCTACTTCGGCTATATGTTTAAGGCCGTCACCCACCGGACCTTTGTCGAATATCTCAACGAGCGCCGGATCGAAGCGGCGCTGTGGATGCTGGATGACCCCGGAAAGCGGGTGATCGACATCTGCTACGACTGCGGCTTTCGAAACGTCAGCCACTTCAACCGGACATTTAAAAGCACCATCGGAGTTTCTCCTACCGAATATCGCACCATTCTCTCCGAAAAGGAGGAGAAGGATGGGGAGGACCAATCTCGTGCTGACGCTGATGGTCCTGCCGGCCGTGATTCTGCTCGCGGTGTTCCACTACCTTCCTCTGCCCGGCGTGGTGATCGCCTTTGCAGAGTGCAACATCGGTGGTTTCAAGAAATGGGTGGGCTTTGAAAATTTTGAGTACCTTTTGCCGCATAAACCGGCGCCTGGGGGCACCGGTTTTCGTATTGCGCCATTTGTGGAGAAAGCCCTTTTTGCAGCGGACGGTGTTCGAAAAAATTTTTGCCAATATGTTGACAATGTGTCAGAGGTGTGCTATAGTGTAGATATTGACACGTTGTCAGAACACCGGTAGATCGACTCTGTCCGCGCCGGACAACGTGCCGGTTTACCAAAGGAGGAATTTTCGATGCTGGGAAATTTTTCGTACTGCAATCCGACCAGACTGTACTTCGGCGAGGATGCGCTTGGCTTCCTGAACACTGAGCTGCCCCGATACGGTGAAAACGTCGTGCTGATCTATGGCGGCGGATCCATTAAGAAGAACGGGATTTATGATGATGTCATGAAATTTCTCCGGGAAAACGGCAAAAATGTCGCCGAGATCGCCGGAGTCATGCCAAATCCCACCGTGGACAAACTCTATGAAGGCGTGGAGATCGCCCGAAAGCACAGGGCCGACCTGCTGCTGGCGGTGGGCGGCGGCTCGGTCTGCGATTATGCCAAGGCAGTCTCCGTCTCGGTCAACTGCAAGGATGACCCCTGGGAGAAGTACTACATCCGCTTTGAAGAGCCGGACTGCGGGACGCTGCCGGTTGGCTGCGTGCTGACTATGGTGGGAACCGGCTCCGAGATGAACGCGGGCGCGGTCATCACCAATCCCCGCACCCACCAGAAGATCGGCCATGTTTTCGCCGATGAGAAGATCATGCCGCGCTTTTCCATCCTGAACCCGAAGTACACCCTGACTTTGCCCCACTGCCAGATGGTGTCCGGCATCTACGACATCTTCAGCCATATCTGCGAGCAGTATTTTTCCGGCGAGGACGACAATGTGAGCGACTATCTCAGCGAGGGCCTGATGCGCGCTGTCATCCGCGACAGCCGCATTGCGAACCGGGATCCGCAGAACTATGAGGCCCGCAGCAACCTGATGTGGGCGGCCACATGGGCGCTCAACACCCTGCTCTCACGCGGTAAATCCACCGACTGGATGGTGCACATGCTTGGGCAGTCGGCCGGCGCCTACACCAACGCCCCTCACGGCATGACGCTCTCCGCCGTTTCGCTGCCCTACTACCGGCACATCCTGCCTTTTGGCGTGCGGAAGTTCAGGCGTTTTGCGGTCAACGTGTGGGATGTGAAGGCTGAAGGCAGGACGGACATGCAGATCGCAGAGGAAGGACTCGCCGCGATGGAAAGCTGGATGAAGGAACTGGGATTGGTGATGAATCTCACCGGACTGGGCGTCACCGGCGAGATGATCGAAGGCATCGCGGACGGGACGCTCATCATGAACGGCGGCTACAAGGTGCTGAACCGCGGTGAGATTGTGGAAATTCTGAGAGAAAGCCTGGCATAAGCCGGACAGAGAAAGGAGAAGGACAGATGGATTTTTGGGAAGTCATCAGGGGACGGTATTCCTGCAAGAAATTTGACGGCCGCCCGGTTGCGGAGGGACAGCTGCGGACAATTCTCGAGGCCGGCCGGCTCGCCCCCACCGCGAAGAACCTGCAGGAACAGAGAATCTACGTGGTGCAGTCGGCGGAAGGGCTCGCGAAAATCGACCGCGTGACCCCCTGCCGGTACGGCGCGGGCACCGTTGTGCTCGTCGCGTTTGACCGGGAGAATGTGTTTGTCTATCCCGGGGAAAAGCGGAATTCTGGCATCGAGGACGCCTCCATCGTGGCGACGCACATGCTGCTCGCGGCAAAGGCCGCCGGCGTGGAGAGCTGCTGGATCAATTTCTTTGATCCGGAGGCCGCAGCCAGGGAATTCGGCCTGCCGGAAAACGAGGAGGTTCTGATGCTGCTGGACCTGGGGTACGCGGCGGAGGGCGCGGGTCCTCTCGCCAGCCACAGCCAGCGCAGGGCGCTTTCCGAGACGGTTCAATACCGGTGATTTTGTCTGATTGAAGAAGAAGCCGCGCAGTTGCGGCGGAGAGGGGAGACCAATGGAATACAGAATTCATCCAAAGACCGGCGACAGAATCAGCGTCATCGGCATCGGCACCGGCCCGATTTTTGAAGCGCCGGAGAAGGAGGCCGTCGCGGCCCTGACCTACGCGCACGAGCGCGGCGTCAACTATGTGGACTTCGCCACAGCGGGCGCAAAGACCTTCCGCTATGCCGGGGAGGCTTTCGCCTCCGTCCGGAGCGAGATGCTCTACCAGATTCATTTCGGAGCCAATTACGAGACCGGGGAATACGGCTGGACTACCGATCTGGAGACGGTCAGGCGCCAGGTGGACTGGCAGCTGAAGGAGCTGAAGACCAGCTACATCGACTACGGTTTCATCCACTGCCTGGATTCGGAAAATGACTGGGAACAGTACCGGAAAAACGGCGTTCTGGACTTCCTGCTGGAGATGAAGAGAACCGGCGTTGTGCGCCACATCGGCCTGAGCTCCCACACGCCCTCGCTCGCCCGGACAATTTTGGACACCGGTGTGGCGGAGCAGCTGATGTTCTCCATCAATCCCGCCTATGACTACCAGCACGGCGAATTTGCCGCCGGAAGCGCGAACGAGCGGATGGCGCTTTACCGCCGCTGTGAGGCGGAGGGCACCGGCATCTCGGTCATGAAGCCCTATTCCGGCGGCCAGTTGCTGAGCGCAGACGCCTCTCCCTTCGGCCAGGCTCTGACCAAGGTCCAGTGCCTCCAGTACGCCCTGGATAAACCCGGCGTTTTGACCGTCCTGCCCGGCATTCGCGGCCTGGACGACGTGAAGGAGGCGCTGGAGTACCTGGACGCCTCCCCGGAGGAGCGGGATTATGCGGTTCTGGGGACCTTTACGCCCCAGGACGCCGCCGGCGCCTGCGTCTACTGCAACCACTGCCGGCCCTGCCCGGCTGGCCTGAATGTGGGCCTCATCAATAAGTACTACGACCTGGCCAGAATCGGCGATGCGATGGCCGCGGACCATTATGAAAAGCTGCCGAAACACGCCGCCGACTGCGTCTCCTGCGGGCATTGCGACCGCCGCTGCCCCTTCCACGTGGACCAGTCCGGCCGGATGCGGGAGATCGCCGCCTATTTTGGGCGCTAAGGTGGACGCGGCTTAAAAGGCCGGGCGCGCCAGTGAAAATCCCCGAATACACGCGGCCAAAGCGGGATGTCCGCAGCGACTCTCAGCTTGTCAATGGGAGTAACGCTGGCAGGGCCATCCCGCAGGGCGCGGCAATGGCAGAGCCAGAAAAAGCTGGTGATGAACAAGTCCATAAAATAAAATTTATGTTTGATATTTTTGTATCATTTTCCATTTTTCGAAAAAATCGTTTTTTTTGCAAAAAAACACTTGCAAAACAGACCGGCTTATGCTATACTAATAAAGCACTCGAGATGAGGCAAAAAACAAACGGGGGCGTAGCTCACCTGGGAGCGCCAGCAACCGCATGTGACGACCCCTCAACGCGAGGAAATGACAATTTAATCAAAACCCCGGAAACTCAGTAAAATCAAGGGTTTCCGGTTATATGGGGGTATA
>CALXIG010000039.1 GCA_944388305.1 uncultured Clostridia bacterium | reverse complement strand
TGATCGAGCCGGGATTTCCCTTGATGCGGCCGGCGCGCTCATACAGCGACGCAAGGTCGGTGTACATGTAACCGGGATAGCCGCGGCGACCGGGGATCTCCTTGCGGGCGGCCGAAACTTCGCGCAGCGCCTCGGCGTAGTTGGTGATGTCAGTCAGGATGGGCAGGACGTGCATTCCCCGCTCATAGGCGAGGTATTCCGCGCAGGTGCTGGCCATGCGCGGGGTGGCGATGCGCTCGACAGCGGGGTCGTTTGCGAGGTTCATAAAGAGGACAGCGCGGTCGATGGCGCCGGTGCGGCGGAAATCCTGGATGAAGAAATCCGCCTCCTCAAAGGTGATGCCGATGGCGCCGAAGACGACGGCGAATTTCTCGCCGGTGCCGCGCACCTGCGCCTGCCTTGCGATCTGGGCGGCGAGCTGGGCGTGCGGCAGGCCGGAGCCGGAGAAAACCGGCAGCTTCTGCCCGCGGACAAGGGTATTGAGGCCGTCGATGGCCGACACGCCGGTCTGGATAAACTCTGCCGGGTAGTCGCGGGCGGCGGGGTTGATGGGCGCGCCGTTGATGTCCATCCGCTTTTCAGGGATGATCTCGGGGCCGCCGTCGATGGGATTGCCCATGCCGTCGAAAATCCGCCCCAGCATGTCGGGGCTGACCTTCAGCTCGGTGCCATGCCCGAGGAAACGGGCTTTGGAATCGGCGATGCGCAGGCCGTGAGAGCTTTCAAACAGCTGCACCATCGCGCGATCCCCGTCGACCTCCAGCACCTTGCCGAGGCGCAGCTCGCCGTCCGCCTGCTCGATCTCCACCAGCTCGTCGTACTTGACGCCGGAAACACCGTCCACCAGCATCAGAGGGCCGACGACCTCGCGGATGGTTTTATATTCTTTACGCATGGTCGTGTTCCTCCTCCATCAGTCCGGCGAACTGGGCTTCCAGTTCTCCGGTCACAGCGGCGTAGTGGGCGTTCCACTCCGCCTCGGGGACCCGTTTGAGCCGCCCGATCCGTTCCACAACCGGCAGCGAGAGAATCTGCTCGAAGGGCACCTCCGCGGCGATGGCCTCCTCCCCTCTGTGATACCAGGTGAGGATGAGCTTGAGCATCCCGTACTGTTTCTGGGGAGAGGTGTAGGTGTCCACCTCGTCAAAGGCAATCTGATGCAGGTAGTCCTCGCGGATGGAACGGGCGGCCTCGAGGGTCATGCGGTCTTTGAGGGCCAGCGCGTCGACGCCGACCAGCCGGACAATCTCCTGCAGGTCCGCCTCCTCCTGGAGGATGCTGCGGACCTCGGCAACCTGCGCCGACCAGTCCGAGGCAATCTCGCGGTCGAAATACCCGGAGAGATTGTCGCTGTAGAGGGAGTAGCTGGTCAGCCAGTCGATGGCCGGGAAGTGCCGCTTGTAGGCCAGATCGGCCGAAAGTCCCCAGAAAACCTTGACGATGCGCAGCGTCGCCTGGGAGACCGGCTCCGAGGTGTCGCCGCCGGGGGGCGACACCGCCCCGATCGCCGAGATGGCGCCGGTGCGCCCATCTGTGCCAAGGCAGCGGACAAAGCCCGCGCGCTCGTAGAATTCCGCCAGGCGGGAGGACAGGTAGGCAGGGTATCCCTCCTCACCGGGCATCTCCTCCAGGCGGCCGGACATCTCGCGCAGCGCCTCGGCCCAGCGGGAGGTGGAATCGGCCATGATGGCGACCTTGTAGCCCATATCGCGGAAATATTCGGCGATGGTAATGCCGCTGTAGATGGAGGCTTCCCGGGCAGCGACCGGCATATCGGAGGTGTTGGCGATGAGCACCGTCCGCTTCATGAGGGAAAGGCCGGTGCGGGGGTCGTGCAGTTCCGGAAATTCGAGCAGAACGTCGGTCATCTCGTTGCCGCGCTCGCCGCAGCCGATATAAACGATGATGTCGGCGTCCGCCCACTTGGCGAGCTGGTGCTGGACGACCGTCTTGCCGGATCCGAAGGGGCCGGGAATGGCGGCGATGCCGCCTTTCGCGATGGGAAAGAGGGTGTCGATGACCCGCTGTCCGGTAATCATCGGCTCGCTGGGTGCGATCTTCTCGGCGACGGGCCGGCCGCGCCGGACCGGCCAGCGCTGGAGCATGGGCACCTCGACCAGCTCGCCGCTGTCCATGCGGATCTTTGCGACCGGCTCGACGATGGTCGCCTCCCCCTCATGGATCCACTCGACGGTGCCGGAAAGCCTGGGCGGCATCATGATTTTGTGGAGGACCGCCGGGGTCTCCTGAACGGTGCCCAGCACGTCTCCGCCGGTCAGGCGGTCGCCCGCTTTGACAACGGGGACAAAGTCCCATTTCTTCTCCCGGTTCAGCTTCGGCACATCGATGCCGCGGGTGATGCGGTCGCCCGCCGCCTCATAAATGACGTTCAGCGGCCGCTGGATGCCGTCAAAAATTCCCTCAATGAGGCCGGGCGCCAGCTCGACCGAAAGCGGTTCGCCGGTGCCGTAGACCGGTTCCCCCGGCCCCAGCCCGGCCGTTTCCTCATATACCTGAATGGAAGCCTTGTCGCCGCGCAGCTCGATGACCTCTCCGATCAGGCGGTTTTCACTGACCCGGACCACGTCGTACATCTGCACGCCGCCCATGCCGTCCGCCACAATCAGGGGGCCGGCCACCTTGCGGATCACGCCGCGGACTTCCCTCGCGTTTGGACTGTTCATATTCTTCTCCTTCTATGTTGGACTATTGCAGGTCCATTCCGACCGCTTTGTAGATATTGCTCTGAATCTGTTCCCGGCCGAAGCCGTCCGACCCCCTGCTTCCCGGGATGGGGATGATGGCCGGACAGGTGCGGGCCTGATAGCGGGCCAGCTCCTCAGGTACGAGGCGGGCCAGCTCCTCGGTCAGGTAAATGATGGCAAACCCCTCCCGCGCCAGCCGGTGGATCGCGCGGGAGACCTCCTCAGCCGTCTCGGCCGCAACGGTCTGGACACCGAGAACCCGGAAGAGCATGACCGATTCCCGGTCGCCGATCACGGCTATTCCGCCGCCTGTTTTTGTTTGGCTCATGGATACGCCCTCCTTCCGGCGAAACGCCTATGATTTTCTGGCGAAGAGGACCCGCAGCTCGCGCGCCTCAGTCTCCCGCTGCATGAGGTAGCAGACGACCGGCCCGATGCTGAACGGGTCATCCTGCCCGTCCTTCAAAAGGGCGATCCGCTCTTCGGTAAACCGGCGCTCCGCGTCGGTCAGGCTGCCGCTCTGGGCATAGTCCTCCAGCACCCGCCGGATGGGCGCGGCAAACTCCCCCTTGCAGAGGAAGGAGGCAAACTGCCCTGAAGCGAGCGCCGCTGAAAAGTCCTCCGCCGGAATGGTGCCGCCCGCGAGCAGCACGATGGAGAGCTTTTCAGAATCCCAGCCGAGCGCCGCCGCGCGGAGCGTGCTCAGGACGTTGGTAAAATCAGCCTGCGCCGCAAAATACCGCGACAGCAGAGGATTTTTCTTCTTTTTGAGGACCAGCCGCACCTGTTCAAAGACGGCGCGGTCGACCGCTGCGCTGAAGGCGAGCAGGCTCTCATACCGCTCCGCATTTTCGAGCACCGGGCGGAACGCCGCCGGCAGCATCGAGTATTCGCCCGCCTCGACCGAGACGCGCATCAGTTCGGCCGGAACGGTGCCGCCGTCCACCAGCAGACGGGAAACGTCCTGCTTCAGCAGCCTGCCCTTGTAGGCGGCCTTGAGGTTGTGTGCGTCGGTAGGCAGCAGAAAGAGATCGGTCCAGACCGGCTCGGGCGAAAGCTCGGCGATCACCCGGCGGGTTTCCTCCTGCTCGGCCCGGATCATCGCGTCGGGGTCGTCACGGGAGGCGCCGTTCCCATAGCCGATCTCAGCCAGCAGCCGGACCGCATCCCCGCGGCTCGCCTCCCGCAGCCGCGTCCAGCGCCCTGCGTCGATGAGTCTCCCCTCCAGCGCGCGGATCCGTCCGACGGCAAAGGGGTAACTGACCTTCTCCATCGTTCCACCCCTTCCTCAGCTTTCATCCGCCCGGCCGAGCGGGTAAAGAATGCGGTAGATTTCCTGCTCAGACTCCTCCCGCACCAGCTTTAACAGCATTTCAAACGAACAGTTGACATCGTAATCCGTCCCATGCAGGACAAAGCCGCCCGCAATTCCGGCCTCGGAACCGGCAAGGGTCAGCTTCCCCGCCCGGCCGGAATCCCTGAGCGCCGCGTTGAGCCGCCTGAGGAAGCTCTTCTCCCCGATCAGGGGCAGGTTGCCCTCGGGAACCGCCTCATAGCGGGCGCGGTCGGCGTCGGGGATCTCCAGCGTCTCGGCGCCGGTTTCGGCGGCTTCCAGCACCAGCCGGGTGACGAGCGCCTCCCAGCGGCTGTCCGGCAGGGCGGACAGCTCCCGTCCCGCAGCGGCAAACGCCTCGTCCAGCACAGCGCGGCGGGAGGCCAGGGTGTTCTTCCGGGCTTCCAGCCCGGCCATCAGCATCTCCCGGCGCTCCATTTCCTCGACTGTGCGCATGGCGTTTTGCAAAATCGCACCGGCCTCCGCCTCCGCGTCCGCTTTGATTTTCGCGGCGGCAGCGGCGGCCTTCTCCTCCCCCTGCGCGCGCAGGGCGGCGATTTCCTCATCCGAATTCCTGCGGATTTTTTCTAAAATTGCTTCTGCACCCAAGAGAATTCCTCCTTATGCCGCAGCCTTTACACCGGGATACCGATGAAGACCATCAGGACCGAGACCAGCAGCGCCAGAATGGCGTAAGTCTCGACCAGCGCAGTCATGGTGATGCCCTTTGCGGAAGAGTCGGGCTGCTTTGCGGTCATGTGGATGGCGGCAACGGCAGCCTTGCCCTGAGAAATGGCGGAGAGCAGGCCGACGACAGCCATCGGCAGGCAGGCGGCGAAGAAGGCCCAGCCCTGCTGGGTGGAAAGCGCGGCCGGCGCGCCGGTGAGCATTCCGGTGCGGACCATGACCAGCACCGCGATCAGGAAGCCGTAGATGCCCTGGGTGCCGGGAAGCGCCTGTAAGACGAGCAGCTTACCGAAGAGCTCCGGCTTTTCCGAAACGACTCCCGCGGCCGCCTGACCGCCGATCTGCACGCCGTAGGCGGAGCCGATGCCGGGAAGAATCGCGGCCAGCGCCGCGCCAATGATCGCCAAAATCAATCCGAGTGTCATCTTAATTTCCTCCTTGATTTTCCCGGCTGTCGGTCACATCCACAAACCGGGGATTAATTTGAAGCGGGCGGAACGCATAGCCGCCGCCTTCATAAAACTTGTTGAAAAATTCGATATACTGGAGCCGGCTGTCGTGCACGTAGGCCGACAGAAGGCCCATCGCCAGGTTGAAAACGTGCCCCACCGCATAAATGAGGAGAGAGCAGGCAAACCCGATCACCGAGCCCTGCACCATGCCGGCCAGCAGGTTCATCACCATGCCGACGACACCGCTCGAAAGCGAAAGCGCCAGAATGCGGGAATAGGACAGAATGTCGCTCACATAACCCGTGATGCCGTAAAGGCCGCCAAATCCGCCGATCACCTTGCCGAAAAATCCCTTTTTCTCCCGCCCCGCCGTGAGCAGGACGATTGCCGCGCCCACGATTGCGAGCACTCCGCCCGCCGTCCGGGTCTGCGGCAGAAAGAGGAGGCCCAGCCCGACGATCAGCATCATCCAGCTGAGCTGGTCGAAAATCGCGTCCCAGAACCGCCCTTCCCGGATGGAGGCCGTCATTTTGACCGCCATTCCGGAGAAGATGTGCAGCACGCCGATCACCATGCAGAAAACAAGCATCGCCATCGGGTTGTCGAGCGGCGCAAACAGGATGGGGTGCCAGGTTTCGCCGAAGTAGCTGCCGAAGATCACGCCCCAGAAAATGGTGGGAATGCTGGAAAACCAGAGGACATTGACCAGCTTTCCGAAATCCCCGCGGGGCTTTTTGAACTTTTTAAACAGCCCGATTCCCAGGAGCATCAGCAGCCCGTAGCCCGCATCCCCCATCATCAGTCCGAAAATGATCCAGTACCAGGGCGCCATGACCGGATTGGGGTCCAGCTCCCCGTTCTGCGGGCGGGAAAACATGTCGGTAATTGTCTCAAACTGGGAAACAAACCGGTTGTTCTGCGTGACGGTCGGCGGTGTTTCCCCCTCCGCCGGATCCGCGAAGCTGAGGACGCAGCAGTCCGTCACCCGGTCCACCGCCTTTTTCAGGCGCTCGGTCCGGTCGGCACGCACCCACCCCTCGAGATAAACCGTCTGGACAGTCTCGCCGTAGGGGGTCTGCGCCCGTTCCTCTGCGGCCTCTGTCTGGTCGCAGAGCAGCTCCAGCTCGTCCCGCTTTTTGGCGAGAGCGCCGAGCGCCGCCTGCGCCGCCTCCCAGGCCGCAGATGCCTCCGCCCGCCGCTTCTCCAGCTCCTTCAGCGCCTCGGCCGGCAGGCCGGAACACGGCGGGAGCGCCTGGGAAAAACCGGCAGCAGCCGCGGCTTCCAGCAGCACTTCCTCCTCCGGACGGTAGGTATAAAGGAGGACCGCCGTCCCCTGCGGGCCGGTATCGAGCAAAACCGCCGTTCCGCCCTGCGCTTCCGCGGTTTCCGCAAGCAGCGCGGCGCTGCGCGGCTCGATATATCCGCTGTAAACGCCGGCTGAGCGGGTTCCAGCGAGCGCCTCCACCGGGATGTCCATCCGCAGCCAGGGGCGAAGTTCCGCCATGCGGGCGTCCAGCTCGCCGAGCCTCGCCTTTTCCTCCTCGCAGGCCGCGGAGGCCGCCTCGATCCGGCCGAGCAGATCCTTTGCCTCCTCTCCAGGGGCGAGCAGCTCGCCGGCGGAAACCTCCCGGCGCGGCGCGAACATCCCGCGCTTTTCCTGATACGGCCGGATGGCCGAAAGCGCCTGCCGCGCGCGGAGCGACTCCGCCGCCTGCCCGGCTTCCGGCGGAGGGGCGTCTCCGGGCGGAATGGGCATCAGTTCGCCGCACCGCTGCAAGGCGCTGGTCACTGCGTCCCGGTCTTCCCGGAGCACAATCAGCGTCGCCTTTTTCATCGGGACAATCATTGCCGTTCCACCCTTTCTACGATTTGCGCCGCCGCTTTGCCGAGGTTCTGCCGGGCGGCGTCCGCCTCCTCCCCATCGCGCGCGGCCGCCGAGGCGAGAATTTCACGGGTCTGGGCAGCGAGCCGGTTTTTCGCGTCCTCGATCAGGGCCGCCGCCTGCTGCCGGGCCTCCGCCACCGCTTTTGCAGCACAGGCGCGCGCCTGTTCCTGCGCGGCTGCGAGCTTTTCGCGGTTTTCTTCCTGCACGGCCGCCTTTTTCCGGCGGGCCTTCTCCTCCTCTGCCTGGATCGTCTCCAATACAGACATGACTTCACCACCTTTGTGCGCGGCGCGATTTTCCGCCGCGCCGTTCCTTTTAGTCTGCCCCGCTCAACGCAAAGGCCAACATATTATTTATTATATCAAAAATTTTCCAGAATTGCAATCTGATTTTTGCAAACTTTCTGCAAAATATGGAAACGCCATTCCTTCGCGCAAATTTTTCTGGCGGCGGCTCTTGACACGCGTGTGTATTACTGATATAATACAGTCAAGGAGATATTGTGAAACCATCGGAGGTGAGCATGTGGATATCTGGGCCGGTTTTTCCCTGAACCGCAAAGAGGCGGTATACCTGCAGCTTGTCCGCCGGGTGCGGCAGCTCGTTGCCGCCGGACAGCTTCCGGACGGCGCGCCCCTCCCCTCCCGCCGGGAAACAGCTGCACAGCTCGAAATCAACCCGAACACTGTCCAAAAAGCCTACAAAATGCTGGAAGAAGCGGGCCTGCTCGCCACCGAAGGCAACAGTGGAAGCGTGATCCGCTGCACCGAAGCAGTGCGGCGCGACATCAGCGCGGAGCTGATGCAGGAAGCCGGCGCGGATTTTGTGCGCAGCGCGAAGGAGATGGGCCTCTCCTACAAGCAGGTGATCGATCTTTTGAGCGCGCTGTGGGAGAGCGGGTGAAAAAATTTTGCCATTCATGTATTATTCTTATCATACACAAAAGGAGGAACCTCGATGAACAACAAATTTCTCGCCCTGTTCTGCCGGGAATTTTCCGGCCGCCTGCGGCAGATCTGGCTTTTTCCGCTGGCTGCCGCCCTGTTTCAGCCGGCGCTCTACTGGCTGGCGGTCCGTGAGATGTACGAATCCGCCCGCTTCGAGGAGCTGTACCTCTCCTCAGCCGCGCCGATTCTGCTGGCGGTGCTGTTCGCAGCGCTGACCGGGTGGATGGTCTGGATGACGGTTCAGGATTTCTCCAACGGGAGCATCTGCACCCTGCTGACTCTGCCCGGCGGCAGAGGGCGGCTCTGGCTCGCCAAGCTGTCCGCCTTTTGTGGGGCGCTGCTGCTGCTCTGGGCGGGGATTCTGGCCGGGATCGGGCTCAGCTACCTGGTGTTCAGCGGCCGCTGCGCCGAAATTGCCCGCATCACCGGACAGGATTACCGTCTGAATGCCGGACTGTGGCTCGGGCTGACCCGCGCCGCCCTCTTCCGCATTCTCTGCCCGATGACCCTGCCGGAAATTGTCTCGAGCCTGCTGCTCTTCCTCACCCTGCCGCTCACATCCGCCTGGGCCGGATGGGCCTTTGCAGGGCGGCACTATGTCCGCGGCGGGCTGGGTTCAATCGCCGCCGCCTGCCTGTGGGCGCTCCTTTTGCGGGAGCGGCTGCTCTATCCGGAGGAGATTCCGCTCCCGTACTGTCTGACGCTCCCGATGATTCTGGCAGCCGTCGCCGCAGACAGCCTGCAAACGGTGCGGCGCGCCGATTTTTGAGGAGGGAACGCCATGAAACGGAGCAAAATGATTGCCGGATTCCTCTCGACCGGCGCGGCGCTTGCCGTGGCGGCCGCCTTCTTCGCAGTGGCATGGCTCCCCACCGGCGCGCCGGAATTCCGCTTATCCCTTGCCGGGGAGGGTGACCGCTCGGCCCTCGCGCCCTTCTCCCTGCACGGCCGCTTCGGCGACAGCAGCGCGGCCATCGCCTTCACCCTGACAGAAAACGGTCTCGCACAAAGGGTGGAAGTCCTCCCGCCCACCCTGGAAGAACCGGGCTTTGTCACGATGCCGCCGGTCGAATACGCCTGCGTTCCCGACAGCACCGAAGGGGCCGAATATACAGCGGAGCTGACCGACGGCACGGAGACCTACCACATCCGAGAAAGCGTCCTGTCGGAAAGCCGCCTGATGCTCACCCTGGAGGAATGGACGGTCAGCAACGGCAGCGCCTTTGAGCAAAAAATCCTGCGGGCCGACACCGGACTCACCTGCCCGGACCGTCATCTTTACTGGCGGGAGACCGTCTGGTCTTCCGACCGGGAACCGGACGCGGCCGAGATCCGGGAGGTGCTGGAGTTTGAAAATGTCTCCTATGAAACGGGCAATCCTCCCGCCGCCGGAGAGCATCCGCTCCGGATGGACATCGTCGCGAAAACAGGCGGCGAAACCTACTTTGTCCCCGCTGTGGATTCGATGTGGGAGGGGACGCGGTACATCTACCGCGCCGGCAGCACCGGGACCTGGTTGGACACCGTCCTCCTCCCGCAGCAGCAGGCAATCGGTTCCGCCGAGCCCCTCATCGAGATTGACGAAGGTTCCGAGATGGACATTTACGGGTTGTACGCCACAGAGGACGGCACCCTCGCCCTCTTTTACCGGGGGTACCGGGGGATGAACGGCCTTTCCTGCCGCCTCTATGACCCCCAAACCGGGGAGATGGAGGGGGAGCTGCGGCTCATTTCCTCCCCGGAGGAAGACGGTGCCTCCGGTTCCTTCCGGTTTTTCCCGGACGAGGGGGGCTTCTCCGCCGCCGTCTGGACCCCCGCGGGGAATTCCGTCGTCTTTTCGGTCCGGCGCGGGGCGGAGGGGTGGGTGCTTTCCCACCCGCCGCGGGAAATCCCGGGCATGGCTGCCGCCCTGGCGGAACAGGGCGGGCGGCTGGCTGCTGTCTGCTACACCGATGCAGGCATCTCCTTTGCGGTCTGCCCGCCGGAGGGGGAGGTGCTCTATGCGGCGGAACTGACCCGCCCGGACGCCGGTTCCAGCCGCACATTTTACGACCTTGCCGTCCAAACGAGGTGAGCTTCCATGAAGAAACGAAACATCGCGGCACTCTGCTCCATCGCCGCCGTCCTGCTGGCAGCGGGGGGCTTCTATGCGGCGGCATGGTCGCCGGTCCTTACGGGGGCGCTGGACTTCGCCCTGCGGGGGGAGGGTGACCGCGCGGCGCTGGCAGGCTTCACCCTGACGGGGCGGCTGGCCGACGGCGCGGAAGAGACCCTCTTTTCGGTCGATGAGACAGGGGTGCGGCAGCAGATTGCGGTCGTCCCGCCCGGGGAGGAGGAGCCCCTCCCGCTCTCTTACATCGCCGGTTTCTCCCTCCGGCCCGGCAACATCCTCGCGCAGCACTATTCCGCCGAGCCGGAGGAAGGCGGCTACTATAACATCACCTGCCGGGCTGAGGTGACCGACATCCGCCTGCTCTGGCAGCTCTCCGTCTGGCAGCCGGGGGACCAGCGCTGGTTCCGGATGGACACCGGGCTGACCAACCCGAAAACCTACACCCTTTCCGACTCCTTCTCCGCCAATTTTGAGGAGCCGCCCACTGAGGAGGAGATTGCCCGCGAATTCGCGGCCTTCCTGGAACGGAATTTGGGCCTCGGCTCCGACAACCCCATTCAGCAGACCATTTTTGACAATTACGGCAGCCGCTGGTCGATCTCCTCCACCGTCCAGATTGGAGAAACCGTCTATTTCACCCCCACTGTCTCCCGGGAATGGGAGGGGCCGCGGCGGATCTACCGCCTCGACCGGACCGTGGACTGGGCGGAATATATTACCACAGAGATCCGCTCGGAACCCAACATGGGTTCCGCCACCCCTATCGTGGAGATTGAAGGCGGCGGGCAGCTCGACATTCTGGGCCTGTATGCGACGCAGGATGGGACCCTCGTCCTCTGCGTGAACGGCGCGGACGGCTTCGCCTTCCAGTTCTACCGGGTGGAGGACGGGGCCTGTGAGGGAACCGTCCCTGTCCCGGAGCTGCCCTGGGCTTCCGGCGGGAATTTCCTCTTTTTCCCGGATGAAAACGGCTTCTGCGCCGGGTT
>CALXIG010000038.1 GCA_944388305.1 uncultured Clostridia bacterium | reverse complement strand
CTGCGCAAGTGCGGCATCGACTACTTCATGACCACCAAGATCGCCTGGAACCAGTTCAACAAGCTGCCGATGGACACCTTCTGGTGGAAGGGCATCGACGGCAGCGAGGTCTTCACCCACCTCATCACCACTCAGGACGCCCACCAGCCCCGCGACAGCCATTACACCACCTACAACGGCTACCTCAACGCCACCTCGGTTATCCGCGCCTGGGAACGCTACCAGCAGAAGGAATTTTCCAACGCCGTTCTCCTCTCCTGCGGCTACGGCGACGGCGGCGGCGGAACCACCCGGCCGATGGCGGAGAACGCCCGGCGCCTCTCCAAGGGCCTGACCGGCGTGCCGAAGGTCCGCTGGGAGACCTCCCGCGCCTATTTCGACGGCCTGTTTGAAAAGTGCGGCAAAAACGAGAAACTCCCCCGCTGGGTCGGCGAGCTCTACCTCGAATACCACCGCGGCACCTACACCTCGATGGCCCGCAACAAGAAGGGCAACCGCAAGTCCGAGCTGCTCTGGCAGGAGGCGGAATTCTTCGCAAACTGGGCCAAGGAATTCGGCGCGGAATATCCCGCCGGGGAGATCTATAAGAGCTGGGAGACCATCCTCTTAAACCAGTTCCACGACATTCTGCCCGGTTCCTGCATCCACGACGTCTACGAGGTCACCAGGGTTGAGTATGCGGATCTCATTTCCCGCGCCAACGCCCTCATTGAAAACCGCGTTGCCCTGCTGGCCGCCCATTCCGGCGCGGAGGAAGGCTCCTACGTCGTCTTCAACGCCGCCCCCTTTGACCGCGACGCCGTGATCGCCGTCGCGGAGGACGTCAGGGCCCTCAAGGGCGGTGACGGCGCGCTTTACCCCGTGCAGCAGGGCGCGGACGGTCCCATCTGCCGGGTCGGTTCCATCCCCGCGAAGGGCTGGGCCGCCTTTGCTCCGGCGGAAGAAACCGCGCCGGAAAACCGCCTGACCATTTCCGCCCGCGGCATTGAGACGCCCTTCTACTCCGTTTCCTTCAACGACAGCGGCTTTTTCACCTCCATCTACGACAAGGAGGCCGGCCGCGAGCTGCTCAAAGCCGGCAAGCTGGGCAATGTCCTCAAAGCCTACGAGGACAAGCCGATGAACTACGACAACTGGGATATCGACATCTACTATACCGAGAAATCCTGGCTGGTCGACGACGTCCAGTCGATGGAGTGGGTTGAGGAAGGTCCGGTCCGCGCCACCCTGCGGATCGAGCGGAAATTCCTCCACTCCACCATCGTCCAGAATATCCGCTTCTACGCGGACAGCCGCAATATCGACTTTGACACCTGGATCGACTGGAAACAGCACCAGGTTCTGCTCAAGGCGGAGTTTGACTGCGACATCAACGCCAATGAGGCGACCTACGATATCCAGTTTGGCAACCTGACCCGCCCGACCCACGGCAACACCCTCTGGGATGTTGCCAAGTTCGAGGTCTGCGCCCACAAGTGGGCCGATATTTCCGAGAACGGCTACGGCGTCGCCATTTTGAACGACTGCAAGTACGGCCATTCTGTCCGCGAGGGCAAGATGACCCTCTCCCTCGTCAAGTCCGGCATTGTTCCCAATCCGGTCACCGACCAGGAGGAGCACACCTTCACCTACGCGCTGCTGCCGCACCTGGGCGGCTGGCGGGAAGGCCATGTGCCGGAGGCGGCTTATGCGCTGAATATTCCGGTCCGCAGCGTCCGCGCTGCCGGGAAGGGCGAGGGGCTGGCCAGCCGGTATCTCACCGTTTCGGCTGAAAACGTCGCCCTCGAGACGGTCAAGCAGGCGCTGGACGGGGAGGATACCATCCTCCGGATGTACGAGTACCGCAACTGCCGCGGTCCGGTGACCATCACGCTGGCGGAGAAGGCCGCGCACATCTACGAGTGCGACCTGCTCGAAAATCCGGTCTGCGAGCTGGAAACGGACGGACATTCCTTTACCTTTACCGTCAAGCCCTATGAAATCAAAACCTTCCGGGTATCCGCCCGGTAACCTCCGCTGCTGATTTGGCGGAATCAGAGAGAGATTTGCAGGAAAGGAGGAGGGGATCATGCGCAAAGTCTCATTGCAGCAGATCGCCGACGAGCTGAACGTATCCCGCATCACAGTTTCCAAGGTGATCAACAACAAGGAGGGCGTCTCCGAGGAGACGCGCCGCCGCGTCGCGCGGAAACTGGTCGAGTATGACTATAAAAAAATCAACCGCAATATCCTGAGACTCGCGCAGGAGGCGGAAACCGGGACGGCGATTGTCCGCAACAACATCGCGGTCATCGCGACAGAGCCGGATTTCTCCGATTTCTGGCTCAAGATTATCAACGGAATCGCCAATGAGGTCTCCTCCCGCGGCTATAACTTCGTCTATCACTTCATCACCCGGGATGAGGAAATCGACTTCACCATTCCCAAAAGCGTGGTCGATCACAGTGTGTGCGGGATCATTGTCATCAACGTCTACAACAACGCCGCGATCTCCGCGCTGGCGAATGTCGGCATTCCCACCGTGTTTTACGACATCACGCCTCAGAAATACCGTGACGGGATTAATGCGGACGTGGTGCTCCTCGAGGGCAAGCGGACGGTCCGGCAGATCACCGAAAATATCATCCGCCGCGGGCGGCGGCAGCTCGGCTTCATCGGCGATATCACCTATGCCAAGACGATGGCGGACCGTTACCGCGGCTTTGAGATAGCCTGCCAGGAGTGCGGCGTTAAAATACAGCCTCAGTTCTGCATGACGGCCGGCCGCCGGGGACATTTCTACTTTCTGGATGAGGTGCGGGATTTCGTCAGCGGGCTGTCCTCTTTTCCGGAGGGGTTTGTCTGCGCCAACGATGTCATCGCCTATACGGTGATCGGCGGGCTGAACGAGCGGGGGCTTTCGGTGCCGGAGGACCTGGCGGTTTCCGGCTACGACAACATCAAGGCCTCCATTCTGACAGCGTCGGAGCTGACAACCGCCTCGGTGGAGACCGCGGACCTCGGCAAGCGGCTCGCGCAGCAGCTCCTGCGCAAACTGGAATCCCCCAATGAGTTCCATGAGGTGGTGCTGGTTCAGCCTAAAGTTGTGTACCGGCATTCAACCGAGTTTTGACGGCAGTCCATAAAAAATTCCCCGGCAGTTTTTCTGCCGGGGATTGCTTTTTGCCGGGAAGGACTAGCTTTCGAGGTTGATTTCGTCGCAGTGGACGGTCTGACACTGCACGACAGTGCCGTTTATTTCATCGCATTGGACATTGGCGCACTGTGCGACGCCGCCCTCGACCGCATCGCAAGTGACCGAGGAACAGTACAGGACGTTTCCCTCTACGCTGTCGCAGGTGAGATTGCCCAGGACACAGTGGACATCCCCTTCGATACTGTCGCAGGCGACCGAAAAGGCGGAGAGCAGCCCGCTGTCCAGCCCTTCCTCCACAGCGAGGGTCCCCTTTTCCGCGGCGGGAGGGGTGACGAGCGCCTTGCCCCGGAAAAGGACCGCGCGGTAGACGCCGTCGTCCTCCCAGGGGAGGCCTTCGACCCGCACGGGGAGGGCAGCCTCAAACGAAGGGGGCGGGCTGTTGTCCCAGTGGAAGTCAAATTCCATCTTTTTGGGCGAAGGGATAGACTGCGAGACCTGGTGGGTGACACTCCGGATCAGGCTGTCGATGGCGGAGCCGAGATCCGGATCAGGGGCGGAGTGGGATGCGGAATCCGGTGCGTGTTCCTTTTTACGGGAGGCTGGCGGATTTTCGGGGTCGATGGGGGCAAAAAGCTGGCCGATCTCTACCCCGTAGATCGCTGCGATTTCGGGCAGGAGGGCGATGTCCGGGCAGGAAAGCCCCGTTTCCCATTTGCTGACCGCCTGGAAGGAGAGTCCCAGTTTTTCGGCGAACTGCTCCTGGGTCAGGCCGGCCCTGCGGCGGAGAAAGGTGAGATTTTTCTGGAGGATAGCGGTGACGTTTTCCATAGGGTCACATCCTTTTTTCGTATTCCCGGGTCACCTTTATGATAGCACACAGGGCGGCAGGGAAGCAATCATCCGGACGTTGAATGCGCGGCTCAACCGCCGGTTGAGCGTCCTTCTGCGCACTCCGGCGCCAGCAGCCTGCACAGCGTGGGGTCAAAGTGGAATTCCGCGGCCAGCGCGTCGGCCTCTGCGCGTGCCTTTTGGCGAACAGAGGCCGGAATGCTGCGGCGAACGGCACGGATCAGGACGTTTTTGGGCGTGTGCGCGAAGTCGACAAACTCGAGAAGCTGCACCTGATACCCGCTTCACTCGAGCAGATTGCCGCGGATGGCGTCGGTCGCGAGGGCGGCAAAGCGCTCCTTCAGGATTCCGTACCGCCCGAGGATGGCGAGGTGTTCCGGCTTCATCTGGCCGTTCAGCTCGTGCTGGCAGCAGGGGACGGAAAAAATCATTTTTGCGCCCCACTGGACGGCGTTATAGAGGGCGTAGTCGGTGGCGGTGTCGCAGGCGTGGAGGGAGACGACCATATCCACCGGGAAGGGAGCCTGATAGCCGTTGATGTCCCCCAGCTCGAAGGTCAGGCCGCTGTACCCGTACCGGCGGGCCGCTGCGCTGCATTTTTCGATGACCTCTGCCTTGAGGTCCAGTCCGATCATCCGCACCGGGATTTTTCGGATTTCAGTGAGATAATAGTAGAGGACGAAGGTCAGATAGGATTTGCCGCAGCCGAAGTCGATGATGTTGAGCTGCTTCGGCCGCAGCTCCGCCACCGCATCGTCGACGATTTCGACAAAGCGGTTGATCTGGCGGAATTTGTCGTACATCGGGCGGACAACCCGGCCTTCCGCGGTAAAAATTCCCATGTCCACCAGCGGAGGAATGACCTGCCCTTCGGCAAGGAGGTACTGTTTCTGCCGGTTGTGCGCTTCCTGCGGGGCGGGCGCCTGAGCGGGAAGCGCTTTCCGCTTGAAGGAAGCTTTCCCCTTTCTGGAGCAGAGGATCATGGATTCCCCCGCCTGGTCCCAGGCGTTCAGCTGCAAAAAATCCGCCTCCAGGCTCTCCCCGCAGAAGTCCTCCGCCTCCTTCGGGGAGAGATTTTTGTGGAACACCTGCTTTTCGGTATACTGGGAGGCGAGGTACGTTTCTCCCTTGCGCTCCAGGTCTATTTTCCGGTAGGGCACATCCTTCCGGGCAGCCTTGCTGAGGACGATTTTGTAGGGATGCTGCGCGAAAACGCGCACCAGATATTGCGACAGACTCTCTGCGGCAGCCATTGTGTCACCTCATTTTGTCAGTTTTCAGGATTTCCGCCGGAGCACAGCCGCCGCCCAGCCGTTTTCCTCCCGCAGCTCGGAAACTGCGAAGCCGTGCTGTTCCAGACGGGAAGTGACTTCCTCCGCGCGCTCGGTGATGATGCCGGAGACAACCAGCGTCCCGTCCGGCGCGAGATACCGCGCAAAAAGCGGGGCCATCGCGATGATGACGTCGGCCACGATGTTGGCGACGATGACGCCGTAGGAGGCTTGTCCGATCTCGTCCGCCAGGGCGGCGTCCTCCAGCACGTTGCCGCAGCGGATGGCAAGGCGCGCGTCGTCACAGCCGTTCAGGGCGGCGTTTTCGTGGGCGATCTTCACTGCGAGCTGGTCGATGTCCACAGCTGAAACGGATTTGGCGCCCAGCAGCAGGGCGGCGATGGAGAGGATGCCGCTGCCGCAGCCCATGTCCAGCACCTGCACCCCGGAGAGGCTGAGTCCCTTCAGAAAACGGAGGCAGAGGCGGGTGGTGTCGTGGCTGCCGCTGCCGAAAGCCATGCCCGGATTCATCCGGAGGACGGTCTGACCGGCGGGGGCATCATACGCTTCCCATTCCGGGACGACCGCCAGCCGGGGGCTGATCTCGATGGGGTGGTAGTATTTCTGCCAGGCGGTCTCCCAGTCCTCCTCCGCCTTGTAGCCGATGGCGACCGAGAGGGTCCCCAGGTCAATCTCCTGCTCCTGCTGGAGCGCGGGGAGATCGCGTTTGATGAGATTCAGCGTTTCAAAGCCCTGCGGATTGTCGGGAAGGTAGAATTTGACGCGGGTCGGCGCCTCGGCGAGCTGCATCAGCTCATCCTCCACGTAGTCCCAGTGGATGGTGGTGTCCTGCAAAAAGTTCTGGAAATCCTTTGCGTCCTCGATCATGACGCAGTTGACGCCGTGCGCCATGAGAAAGCCGTTGACGATTTCAATGCCCTCGGTGGTGGTTTCGATGCTGACTTCCGCCCAGTTCATCAGTCGCCCTCCTTTTCAAAGGTGATGGATGCTTCGCGGGGAAGGGCGAGGCCGCACTCCGCCTCCGCGCATTTCAGAATGCCCGCGATGACGGGGCAGGAGGCGTGTCCGGGAAAGTGCTCCCGCGCGTAGTCGTAGAAGGGGCCGGAGCCGGGTTTGCCCAGGCAGAGGGAGAAGGCATCGAAGGTGCCGCCCAGCTCCTTCATCATATTGCGGACCGCCTCACAGCCGGATTTGACGGTGAGCTCCACCTCCATCTGATCTTCGGAGCGGGCTTCCACCGCGGTAATCAGACCGCAGACGCCGGGGTTAATGGTCACTTTTGTCATAAATCAATCGTCCTTTCTGTTGTTAAAATCGGTAGACCGGGTCCAGTTCCTGCAATTCGCGCAGCGTGTCGATTTCAATGACGTCCCCCTCTTTGCACTCGCGCGCTTCGATGTAAAATTCCCGGTTGTAGACGTCGAGCGGGACGTTGTCCCAGTAGTTCTCCTTGCCGCCGGGGGAGTTGTACAGCTCGGGCAGGTATTTCGCCATCTTCTCGCCGTCCTCCGGTGTCCAGTAGGTAATGTCGTACATGTGGTAGCAGTCGGTGCCGCCCACCTTCATGCCGGTGACGCGGCCGTTTTTCATGATGAGCCGCCAGTCGTCGGTTCGCTCCTTTTTCACGCCCACGTAGCTTGCGCAGTACTCGTATTTGCGGATGAGGTCCGGGTTTTGCAGGTAGAGGTCGGAGTCGAGGACATAGGCGCCGCCGAACAGGTCCTTGACCTTCATGGCGGAGGAGATGTTGTTGGCCTCCTTGTAGTCGGGGTTTTCGACAAAGATGATCTGCGGGTATTTTTTCTTCAGAATGTCGAACTGCTCGCCGAGATACCCGCGGACGATGTAAATTTCCTCGATCCCCGCGCGGACGACGGCGTCGAGCATGGTTTCGATCATCGGTTTGCCGTGGATGCGGATGAGGGCTTTGGGCGTGTTCAGGGTGATGGGGACCAGGCGGGAGCCAAATCCCGCCGCCATGAAGATGGCCCGTTTGACCCGGTAGGGCTCCAGCGCCGCGAGGCCGTCTTTGGTGATATACAGATTGCGGCTTTCCGGAACGTCGATGAGGCCGCGCTCCATCAGGGAGGGCAGCAGCTTGTTGACCACGCCCAGCGAACAGCCCGCACCGGCCGCGATGCGGCGCTGGCTGAGTTTTTCCCCGTTCAGGCGTTCAATATATGCGAGAATTTCAAATTCCTTTTTGTTGAGTTCCATCGGTGAACCCCCTTTTTTGTGTTCATACTGCTATTATAGCCTGATTGTATGAACAATGCAAGGGGGCGGCAGGATTTTGCGGCACCGGCCGCGGGACGGAAAGATTTACAGATCATTGACAATTAGGCCCTGTACAGATTTCGGCAAATATGGTAAAATAAAAAAGAGATATCATCAGAAAAGAAGATTTTCCGCAGAGAGGAAGGATGTTATGCGTAAAACCAAGATTATCTGCACCCTCGGCCCCGCCACCGATTCGGATGAGCGGGTGGAGGAGCTGATCCGCGCGGGAATGGACGTCGCGCGCTTTAATTTTTCTCATCAGACCTATCCGGAGCATCAGTCCCGCTTTGAACGGCTGGTTCGAATTCGGGAAAAGCTGGGCGTGCCGGTCGCGGCGCTGCTGGACACCAAAGGTCCCGAGGTGCGCCTGGGACTGATCGAAGGCGGACGCGCCGAGCTGATTACCGGCGAACTGTTCACGCTGACCACCCGGGACATTTTGGGAAACAGTGAGCGCGCTTCGGTTTCTTATAAAAAACTGCCGCAGGACGTCAAGCCCGGCGACCATATTCTCATCGACGACGGGCTGATCGAGCTGGTGCTGCTGGAAAATGACGGGGAAAACCTCATCTGCCAGGTAATCAACGGCGGCGCCATTTCTGACCGCAAGGGCGTCAACGTCCCGAACGTCGCCCTCTCGATTCCCTTTTTGAGCGAAAAGGACGAGGAGGATATCCTCTTTGGCATCCGCACCGGTTTTGACTTCGTGGCGGCTTCCTTCACCCGCACCGCCGACGATATCCGCCAGATCCGCAGGCTGCTGGACGAAAACGGCGGACGGCACATTCAGGTGATCGCCAAAATTGAGAACCTTCAGGGCGTGGAGAATATTGACGAGATCATTTCGGTGGCGGACGGCGTCATGGTCGCCCGCGGCGATATGGGGGTGGAAATCTCCTATGAAAACATCCCCGTCCTGCAAAAGCGCCTCATCAAAAAGGCGTATGACGCGGGCAAGGTGGTCATTACTGCGACCCAGATGCTTGACTCCCTGATGACGCACCCCCGTCCGACCCGCGCGGAGATCACCGACGTCGCCAACGCCATCTACGACGGCACCAGCGCCATCATGCTTTCAGGCGAGACCGCCGCCGGGATGTATCCCATCGAGTCGGTGAAGGTCATGGCCGCCATTGCGGAGCGCACTGAGGCGGACATCAATTATGAGTCCCGCTTCCGTTCGCGCATGAGCCAGCACAACCCGGATGTCACCAACGCCATCTCCCACGCGACGGTGACGACGGCGCTGGACCTGAAGGCCAAGTGCATTGTCACCGTCACCAAGTAC
>CALXIG010000037.1 GCA_944388305.1 uncultured Clostridia bacterium | reverse complement strand
AGCGAGAAGGTCGACATCGCCGCCGTCCTCCGGGCGGTCGGAGTCAAAACCGTCCTGACCGCCGACCCCCTCGACCTCAAAGCCGCCGAAGCGGCAGTCCGGGAAGCCGCGGATGCAAAAGGCGTCTCCGCCGTCATCTTTCGCTCGCCCTGCATCGCGGTCAGCAAGCCCGCGCCCGCCTTCCGGGTCGATGCGGAGAAATGTATCGGCTGCAAAAAGTGCATCCGGGAGTTCGGCTGCCCCGCCATCTCCATCCGGGAAGGAAAGGCTGCCATCGACGGGAGCTGCTACGGCTGCTCCATCTGCGCGCAGGTCTGCCCCGTCTCGGCTATCGTGCGGGAATGATGCAGCTTACGACCGCGCGGCTCATCCTCCGCAGGTTCCGTGAAACGGATTTCCCGGCGGCACAGGGTTACCTCGGCGACCCGGAGGTCATGCGCTGGGTCGAGCCGCCCTTCCCGCCGGAGAAAACAAAAGCCTTCCTCGAGAAATACGCACTGCCCGCCGACCCGCTGGTCTACGCCCTCGTTGAGAAGGAAAGCGCCCGCCTTGCCGGGCACGTCATCTTTCACGCGTACCCCGGCCTTTCCGGCTGCTGGGAGCTCGGGTGGGTGCTCGGCCGGGCGTTCCGGGGCAGGGGATACGCCTTTGAAGTGAGCGAGGCGCTGCTCGCCGCCGCGCGGGACTGCCCCCGCATCTCCCGGGTCATCCTGGAGGCCCATCCGGACAACGAAGCGAGCCTCCGGCTGATCCGCCGGCTGGGCGCTGTCCCGGAAGGAGAGGAAGATGGGCTGCTCCGCTTCTCCATTTCGTGCGGTTTTGCGCACGAAACATCATGCAAAAAACCGCTGTCTGACTGATAGGAGTGGATATGGATATGAAAAACTGTATTTTAGCCGGCGTCGGCGGACAGGGCACCGTCCTCGCCTCCAAAATCATCGCCCAGTGCGCGATGGAGCGGGGGGAGTTCGTCCGCACCGCGGAAACCATCGGCATGGCCCAGCGCGGCGGCTGCGTCGTGAGCCACGTCAGGGTGGGGGAGGACGCGCATTCCCCGCTGCTGCCGCTCGGCTCAGCCGACCTGCTCATCGCTTTTGAGCCCGCCGAGGCGGTCCGCACCCTGCCGTACCTGAGAGAGGGCGGTACCGTTGTCGTCAGCACCGCGCCCGTCCAGCCGGTGACTGTCTCTCTCACCGGAAAGAGCTACGATGCCGGTGAAATTCTCGCCTATCTGCGCCAAAACTGCAAAACCGTCGTCGAGGTCGATACCGCCGGCATCTGCCGCAGCTGCGGCTCGCCGAAGGTCGCAAACGTCGCCCTGCTGGGCGCGGCGGCCCAGTGCGGGGCGCTCGGCGTCAGCGTCGCAGAGCTTGAGGACGTGCTCGCCCGCCGCCTGCCCGCCAAATTTCTCGATATGAACTGCCGCGCCCTCCACGCCGGGGCGCAGGCTGCCAGGGAGGTATTCTGATGCGTATGAAAGAAGAGGCTTTTGCCCTCATCAAAGAACAGCTCGCCCGCCTGATGGCGCTGGACGGGGGATTTTACCAGAAAAAATTTGCGGACATCGACATTTCCGCCATCCAGAGCCAGGAGGATTTCGAAAAGCTGCCTTTCACCAACAAGGAGGAACTGCGCGAAGCCTATCCCCTCGGACTGGCCGCCGTCCCGGATGAGCAGATTGTCCGCATCCACTCCTCCTCCGGCACCACCGGCACCCCGATCATCATCCCGTACACCAGAAAGGACGTCTCCGACTGGGCCTACCTCTTCAAGCGCTGCTATGAGATAGCCGGCATCACCGCGCGCGACCGCATCCAGGTGACCCCCGGCTACGGCCTCTGGACCGCCGGCATCGGCTTCCAAACCGGGGCTGAACTGCTCGGCGCAATGGTCGTCCCGATGGGACCGGGCAACACCGACAAGCAGATCCGGATGATGATGGATCTGAAGAGCACCGTCCTTTGCGCCACCTCCTCCTATGCCCTCCTCCTCGCGGAGGAGATTGCCAAGCGCGGGGTGGGGGACCAGATCTACCTGAAGAAGGGGGTTATCGGCTCGGAGCGCTGGGGCGAAAAAATGCGCCGCCGGATTGCCGCCGAACTCGGTGTCCAGCTTTACGATATCTACGGCCTGACTGAGGTCTACGGCCCCGGCATTGCCATGAGCTGCGACTACGAGTGCGGGATGCACTACTGGGACGACTTTGTCTACTTTGAGATTATCAATCCCCACACCGGCGAGCAGGTGCCGGACGGCGAGGTCGGAGAGCTGGTCATCACCACCCTCCGCAAAGAGGGCGCGCCGCTCATCCGCTACCGCACCCACGACCTCACCCGCTTCCTGCCGGGGGACTGCCAATGCGGCAGCCCTTATCCCCGGATCGACACCCTCATCGGCCGCACAGACGACATGGTCAAGGTCAAAGGTGTCAACATCTATCCCGGCCAGATCGACGACGTCCTGAAGGAGGTCAAAGGCGCCAGCTCGGAGTACCAGGTCATGATCGACCACCTGTACGGCAAGGATATCATGACCCTCTTCTTCGAGACCGAACCGGGTGTCGACAGGGAAGAGGTCGGACGCGAGATGCAGAACATCTTCAAGCTCCGGGTCGGTCTGACGATCCTCACCAAGCCCGTTGCAATCGGCGAGCTTCCGCGCAGCGAGAAGAAGTCCACCCGCATTTTTGACAACCGGTATTAGAAAAATGACAGAAGCCGGCGCACAATCTGCGCCGGTTTTTGTCGCATTTTTTCCCCGGAATTCTTGACAAGGTACCCGGAACCCGTTATAATGAAAGTGTGTATTGACAACATTCTGACAATTTGTCCCGATGCGCTGTTCTCGGGCGGATTGTACAATGAATCAGGAGGATTTCTCGATGGAAATTTACGTTTGCGTGGGCAGCTCCTGCCACCTGAAGGGTTCTTACAACATCATTCATGTTTTTCAGGAGCTGATCGATCAATTCAACCTCAAGGATCAGGTGGAGCTGAAAGCTTCCTTCTGCCTGGGGCGCTGCACCGACGGTGTTGCGACCAAGATCAACGGCGAGTTTGTCGACCATGTTTCCCCCGAGAATGCGGTCGAAGTCTTCCATGAGCATGTGCTGAAGCCGCTGGGGATGGAGTAATTCTGTCCGAAAAAATTTGGAGGAGGGAAATGCATGGAGGTCCTGCAATTTAAAAAAGCAAACTGCAAAAACTGCTATAAGTGTATTCGGGAATGCCCGATCAAGGCGATCCGGTTCCAAGACCACCAGGCGCAGATCATCCCGGAAGAGTGCATCCTCTGTGGAAACTGCGTCCGCGTCTGCCCCCAGAACGCAAAACAGGTGCGCGACGACACCCGGATTGTGAAAGACTACATCGCACAGGGCAAAAAGGTGATCGTCAGCCTCGCGCCGTCTTATGTCGCCGCGTTCCAGATTAGAAGCCTGCCTCCCCTCGCCGCCGCCCTCAAAAAACTGGGTATTTTTGACGTCCGTGAGACCGCGGTCGGCGCCAATATGGTCAAACAGGAGTATGAGCGGCTGGTTGAGGAAAAAATGCCGGTCATTATCAGCACCTGCTGCCATTCTGTAATCAAGCTGGTGCAGAAGTATTACAGCGACTGCATCCCGTACCTTGCGCCGGTGATCTCCCCCATGCATGCCCACGCCAATCTGATTAAAGAGCAGGACCCCGACGCAGTCGTCGTCTTTATCAGCCCCTGTATCTCCAAAAAGGACGAAGTCGACCAGTACTGCAAAAACGGCGGTGTCGACTGCACCATTACCTTCGATGAACTGCACCGCTGGTTCGAGGAGGAGGGAATCGAAATAGACCGGAGCCTGGAGGATGAGGAGCGTTACCGCTGCCGTTTCTTCCCGGAGACCGGCGGTATCCTCAAATCCATGGACAAAAAGCCGGATTACCACTATATCTCGGTCGATGGTGTGGAGAACTGCCGCCGCGCCCTCGAGGAAATTCGCGACGGAAAATTGCAGGGCTACTTTATTGAGATGAGCGCCTGCCATGGCAGCTGCATCAATGGCCCCGCCATGCCCAAAGACGTCCGCGGCATGGTGGAGGCGCAGGCCTATGTGGAAGACGCCGCCGACCCGGTCCGGGATTACGACGTTTCCTATGATCTCTCCATGGCGAAAATGGTCCGGAATGATCTGGAACCGCTCGCGATGCCCGGCGAAGCGACAATCGCCGAAATTCTCGCCAGAATCGGAAAAACCAGGCCTGAGGATATGCTCAACTGCGGCGCCTGCGGGTATTCCACCTGCCGGGAGAAGGCGATCGCCGTGTATCAGGGCAAGGCCGATATCGAAATGTGCCTGCCGTATATGAAAGAGCGGGCAGAATCCGTTTCCAATAAAATCCTTGATGCGACGCCGCATGCCATCATTGCGGTGGGACCGGACCTGCGCATCCAGCAGTTTAACCGCGCCGCCTACCAGCTTTTCGGAATTGATCCGGGTGATGATATGGTCGGCCGCTCCATTTCGGACATCTATGATGTCGCCGAGCTTGTCACCGTTGTCGATACGGGAGAAAATATTGTCTCCCAGCGCGGAATGCTCGACAGTCTCGGAATTTATGTGGAAAAGTCCATCATTTATGACAGCGAGCACGAACTGCTGTTTGTCTTCCTGAAGGATATCGACGCACAGGAAAAGGAGGCGCAGCGCACCGCCGCCATGCGCCGGGAAACTGTCGAGGTCACCGATCAGGTAATCAGCAAGCAGATGCGGGTCGTCCAGGAGATTGCCTCCCTGCTCGGCGAGACAACCGCCGAGACCAAGGTCGCCCTGACCAAGCTGAAAAACTCAATGGCTGACTGAGAGGGGGGCGCACGATGCGGTATTTTATTGAAACCGGCTATGTGAGCCTCAATAAAAAGGGAGAGGAGCTCTGCGGCGACCGGGTAGAGATCATCTATCACGATGGCACCATGACCACCGTTTTGGCGGACGGCATGGGGAGCGGCGTCAAGGCCAACATTCTCTCCACTCTGACCGCCAAGATTATCAGCACCATGATGGCCTCCGGCCTCAAGATTGAGGATTGCGTCGACACCATTGTTCAGACGCTCCCCATCTGCAAGCAGCGCCAGGTGGCTTATTCCACCTTCACCATCCTTCAGATCGGCGTGATGGGCGACGCCTATATGGTGCAGTTCGACAACCCGCTCTGCGTCCTTCTGCGCAACGGCAAACCATACGAGTACCCGGTAGAGGTCAATGTCGTCGAAGGCAAAACGCTCTATGAAACCCGGATGCAGGTGGAGCTCGGCGATGTGTTCGTCATGTTCAGCGACGGCGTCCCCCACGCGGGCATCGGCATCACCATGAGCCTTGGCTGGCAGCAGGAGAATGTCGTCAAGGAGCTGGTCAGCCAGTATTCCCCGACTGATTCTGCGAAAAGCACCGCCGCAAAGCTCGCGGAGGTCGCGAACGCCCTGTATCTGGGGGATCCCGGTGACGATACTACCGTTGCGGTCATGAAGGTGCGGGAAAAGCAGACGGTCAGCATCATGTTCGGCCCTCCCTCCAACCCGGAAGAAGATATCGCCGTTGCCGACAAATTCCTGCACACCGACGGCATTAAAATCGTCAGCGGCGGTACGACCTCCAAAATCGTCAGCCGGCGTCTGGGTCAGGAGATCCGCACCTGCCTTGACTATGCTGACCCCAAAATTCCGCCGGTGGGCATGATGGATGGGGTCGATCTGGTGACAGAGGGCGTGTTGACCCTCGGTCATGTAATGGAGCTGTCCAATATGATTGTCAGCCAGGACAACACCGACCTGAGCTGGCTGCAAAAGAAGGACGGCGCTTCTCTGATCGCCAAATACCTCTTTGAATACGCGACTGACGTCAACTTTTTTGTGGGCCGCGCGATGAATCCCGCGCATCAGAATCCCAACCTCCCGCTCGATCTGAGCATCAAACTCAAGGTCGTCGAGGTGCTCTCCAAAAATCTGGAGCTGATGGGCAAGCGGGTCAATGTGGAATATCATTAAACGTCCCGGCACGCCGGGAGAAAGGGTTTCGAATGAACAGAAATTTTGATACCGATGTGCAGTTGCTGAAATATAAGGTCCTCAAGGCGGTTTCCAAGCGCGCCTTTGAGGGCAATCTCGAAAACAGCTATTACGAAATTCCCAAGGAAATTATTCCGGGGAAAAAGGCGACCATGCGCTGCTGCGTCTACAAAGAGCGCGCCATTCTGGAGGAGCGCGTTCGTCTGGCAATGGGCGGCGATCCGGATAATCCCAACGTCATTCAGGTTATCGACATTGCCTGCGACGAGTGCCCGGTCCACCGCGTGACAGTTGGCGAGTCCTGCCGCGGCTGTATTGCGCACCGCTGTCAGAACATCTGCCCGAAGGAGGCCATCACCATTGTGAACCGCCGCGCGGTTATCGACCACAGCAAGTGCGTCGCCTGCGGCAAATGCGCACAGGTCTGCTCCTATGGCGCCATTCAGGTTCAGGACCGCCCCTGTGAGCGGAGCTGCAAGGTCGGTGCCATCCGCATGGACACCACCGAGGGGGATGAGAAGGCAGTTATCAACAACGAGAAATGTATCTCCTGCGGCTCCTGCGTCTACCAGTGCCCCTTCGGCGCAATCGTGGACCGCTCCTTTATCCTGGACGCAATCCGCCTCCTGAAAGAAAGCGGCGGAAACCAGAACTACAAGGTGTACGCGGTAATCGCGCCTGCCATTTCCAGCCAGTTCGCTTACGCAAAAATCGGCCAGATTGTGACCGGTATCAAGCGGCTCGGCTTCCACGAGGTTGTTGAGGTTGCGCTGGGCGCCGATATGACCGCCTATTCCGAAGCTGCGGAGTTGGCGGAGAAGGGCTTCCTGACCAGCTCGTGCTGTCCCGCTTTTGTCTCTTACGTGGAAAAATTCTTCCCGCAGATGAAGGAGTATGTTTCTCACAACCTCTCCCCGATGGCGCAGATCGCCCGCTACATCAAGGAGACGGACCCGACCGGCAAGGTCGTCTTCATCGGCCCCTGCACCGCCAAAAAGATGGAATTTCAGCGGGAAGAAGTCCGTCCCTATGTCGACTGCGTCCTGACCTTCGAGGAGCTGCAGGCGCTGCTGGACAGCCGCGACATTGAGCCGGAGAATCTTGAGGAATCCCTCCTCGACAACGCTTCCTATTATGGACGCATTTTTGCGCGGAGCGGCGGCCTGTCTGCGGCGGTGGCCGAAGCGCTCAAGGAGCGCAGCATCGACTTCACCGTGAAGCCGGAAATCTGCGACGGCATCGAAGAGTGCCGTCTCGCCCTCCTCAAGGCAAGCAAGGGCCTGCTCAAGGAGGCAAACTTTATCGAAGGAATGGCCTGTGTCGGCGGCTGTATCGGCGGCGCGGCCTGTCTGACCCACGGCCCCAAGGATAAAACCGAGGTTGACAAGTACGGGCGCCTTGCGATGGAGAAGGGAATTGTGGACGCTCTGCGCGTCACCAGCCTGCTCCGGTAGCTGCTGATCGGAGCCGCGTCCGGGCCGGCGGGTTTGGGCGGCAAAAATGTGCTTTCTGAAAAATTGCCTCCTGTCCGGAACATATCCGGACAGGAGGCGCTCTGATTTCACCCTATTTGAGCGGCAGCCAGACGCGCATCTGGTTCTCCCCGCGGTTTGCCCACGCATAGTACGGAATCAGACGGATCTCTGTCTGTTCCAGTTCCGGCCGTCTGACAGTGTACAGTGCGCCGCTGTCCTGCGCGCGGTATCCCTCGATGATTACCGGCACGATGCCGCCCAGTGTTTCCGGTTCCATTTCGAGCGCACGCGGCTCGGCGCCGTCCCGGATCAGGAGCGGCAGAACGGGGCCGTTGTCCGTCTCCTCCGCACAGTAGACCAGTGCGCCGCGCTGGATGCAGGCTTTTCCGGAATCCGCTGCGACCTTCGGCGAGGCGTAAATCAGGCGCGGCTTCATGTCAAGGGAGAGCAGAATGGTGTCTCCATCTGCCCAGCTGCGGCGAAGATAGGCGTATCCATCCTGCGTCACCGCACTGAGGGCGACCGCCTCTCCATTTACGCTGAGCCGCGTATGCTCGCTCCAGCTGGGGATGCGGATGGCGATCGTGGTTTCCGCAGCGCCGGAAACGGTGTATGCCACCTCCCCGCCGTGCGGAAAGTCCGTTTTACAGACAAGAGAAATCCCCTGATTGGTCTGAACGGTTCCCCCCGCGAACAGATCGATGAAAAATGCGGAATCGCTTTCGCTGTAGGCATATGCGCCGATCGAAGAGATGAGGCGCGCCACATTGGGCGGGCAGCAGGCGCAGGCGTA
>CALXIG010000036.1 GCA_944388305.1 uncultured Clostridia bacterium | reverse complement strand
CTTTGGCCTCGTCGACCTCGTCGGCGTTGATGTGGGTGACGCCGGCGTAGCGGCGCTCCGCCTTGCCCTTGGGCCAGCAGGCCACCTCGACGCACTCGAAGCCGTTCTCGGCGGCGAAGTCGATCATTTCCTCAAAGGAGAGGTCGCCTAAAATCGCGCTGACAAAACCTAATTTCATGGGAATCACCATTCCTTTCCAAATTTTGCGGAAAACACAGGCTGCGGGGACAATCCCCCAGTTTGATTTTAGTATAGCAAATCCCGCGGCGGATTGCAAGGCGAATTGTAAACGATTACAGCGCCTTCGCTTTGTGCATATTTCCATAGTGCCCGCCATGCGCCGCATTGCCGCCTGCAGGGGCGGCAGAACCGGCGTTTATCCGAAATCGTGCCGCGGCCCGCTGGGAATGCCCATTTCTTCCAACAAAGAAATGATTTCTTCAATTTTCATAAAGCATTCCGGGTCGTCCAGGGTCTCATCCTCGATAATTTTCTTGATTTTCCGGAGGGCTTTGTAGCACTCCATCTGAACAATTTTTTCTGCGTCGATGGTAAAGCCGGGAACAAACAGTTTTCTGTCCATTTTTTCAATCGCCTTCAAAAAGATCTGTTGATATAATTCCATTTGTCTCACCTCTTTCATACTACTTTATACTACTTTAGGCGAAAAGTCAATATATCATCGCTTTTTGTACTATAATAACGATAAGAAATTCGATTGAGGTTGGAGCGTATGAAACCGTTAAAGCAGAAAGTCAGCATTACGCTGGATGGGGATGTAGTGGAAAAACTGAAAACGCTGGCGGATGAATGCGACCGTTCGCTCTCTCAGTACATCAATGTGGTGCTAAAAGAGCATCTGCGCAATTTGGAGACAAATGAGAAAGAAAAGAGCCCCACGCAAACGCTGTGAGGCTGCAACATGACGTTTTTCATACAGAAAGCAGGGGGCGATGCGGAATCGCCCCCTGTAATTTTTCCTCCCCTTGACAGAACAGGCGCCCGCGGATTACAATGAGGAGGAAAGAAGCGCCGCGGAATGCGGATGCAGGGAGGAATTTTGATGAAAATTCGGCCCGCAAGGGCGGAGGACGCCGCCGCTGTCGGAAAAATCTACTGCGACTCCTGGAAGACCGCCTACCGGGGGATCATGCCGGACGATTATCTGGACGCGCTGACGCCGGACGACCGGACCATCAACCCGGCCAATTATCTGGTGCTGGAATCGGAAGAGGGCGCTGTCTTCGGGCTGGCCAATATCGGCGCGTCCCGGGATAAGGAACGCCCGGACTGGGGGGAGCTGCGGGCCATCTACCTGCTGCCGGAATACTGGCGCAAAGGCTCCGGCACGGCCCTCTTCCGGGCGGCTGAGGAGGAGCTGCGGCGGCGGGGATACGACCGGTATTTCCTCTGGGTGCTGGTGGAAAACACCCGCGCCCGGCGGTTTTACGAAAAGATGGGGATGCGCCTTTCCGGCCCGGAACAGTCCTTTTCCATTGGCGGGAAGGAGATTTGGGAGTGCCGGTACGAGAGGGAGCTGTTATGAACATCGAAAAAATCTCCGCCCTCTTCGCGGGCTGGGAGGAGAGCATGATCTGGTCGGCGATGCAGGGGGTCATGGGGGAGGTCGCCGCCGACGACCCGGAGAACCCCCAATCCGCCCGGGTCCTGCTCGGGGATTTCGCCTTTTTCGCCGGGGAACCCAATGAAGCGCTGATTTCCTCCATGCTGGACGGCCGGGATTTCCTGCTGGCAGTGCCGCGGAATGAAGCATGGGCCGCCCTGATACGGAAAATTTTTCCCAACGCGCAGCAGACGACCCGGTACGCCATCAAAAAGGAGCCGGACTGCTTTGACCGGGGGCGGCTGCGGGAATTTGCCCGGAATGTCCCGGCGGGATATGCGGTGGTTCCCATCAGCGAGGAGCTTTTCCACCGGGTGCAGCGGGAGGAGTGGAGCCGGGATTTCTGCGCGAATTTTAACAGCTGGGAGCAGTACGCGCGGTACGGCGGCGGGTTCGCCGCCCTTTACCGGGGGGAGGCTGTCGCGGGGGCATCCTCCTACACCGCCTACCGGGACGGCATCGAAATTGAGGTGGACACCCGGGAGGACCACCGCCGGAAGGGGCTGGCCCTCTGCTGCTGCGCAAGCCTCATCCTGTCCTGCCTGGAAAAGGGGAAGTACCCCAGCTGGGACGCCGCCAATCCGGCCTCCGTGGCGCTGGCGGAAAAGCTCGGCTATCATTTTGACCGGGAATATCCGGCGCTGGAGGTTGTGAAGCCATGACCGTTTATGAGCGGTACCAGAAACTGAACCTGGACACCGGCCGGATCGGGCTGGCGGAGACGTTCGGGCTCACCCCGATGGAAAACGCCTTCGCGGAGGTCAAGCGGGTGCAGGCGTACTACGACTGCAAGAAGCTTGAACCGCCCCATTCTTTCGCCGCGGCCGTGATTCCGGCGGCAAGCCGCAAAAGCTCCCCGCTGGAAGGGGTGCGCTGGGTCTTTTTCGACATCGGCTCCACCCTGGTGGACGAGAGCCGGGCCTACGACCGGCGCATCCGGGAGACGGTTGCGGGCAGCGGCGTTTCCTATGAGCAGTTTTATGAGGAAATGCTCGATTTTTACCGGCAAAACAAAAAGGGCGACCTGGAAGCCGCGAAAAAATTCGGCCTCACCCTCCCGCCGTGGTACAGCGGGGAAGAACGGCTCTACCCGGACGCAGTACCCTGCCTGCAAGCACTGCAAGGCCGGTTCTATCTCGGCGTCATCGCGAACCAGCCGCCGGGGACGGCCGCCCGGCTGGAAAAAATGGGGCTGGCCCCGTATTTCGACCGGGTCATCTCCTCCGCCGAGGAGGGGGTGGCAAAGCCGGACCCCGCCATCTTCCAGATTGCGCTGGAACGGGCCGGATGCTGCCCGGAGGAGGCGGTGATGACCGGCGACCGGCTGGACAACGACATTGCGCCGGCAAAGCGGCTCGGAATGAAAACCATTTGGATAAAACGGGGCTTCGGCGGCCTTTCTTCCATCCGGACGCCGGGAGAAAAGCCTGATTTTATTGTGAAAGACCTGTCCGAGCTCCAGAGATTGATTTTGTCCCGATAGGAGGAACCCATGCCTGTCAAACCGCTCGTTGAAATCCTGAATCTCCCTCTCCCGGAGGAGGAAATATACCGCCTGGCCGCGGCGGTGCCGGTGCCGCTCATCCGCTGGTACCGGCAAAACGCCCGTGAACTTCCCTGGCGGGAAAACCCCACGCCCTACCGGGTGTGGGTGTCGGAGGTGATGCTCCAGCAGACCCGGGTGGAGGCAGTCAAGCCCTACTACCGGCGGTTTCTGGAAGCACTGCCGGACATCCCCGCCCTCGCCGCCGCGCCGGAGGAGCAGCTTTTGAAGCTCTGGGAGGGACTGGGCTACTACAGCCGTGCCCGCAACCTGCAAAAGGCCGCCCGGCAGGTGATGGAGCGCCACGGCGGACAGCTGCCGCCCTCCTATGAGCTGCTGCTCGATCTGGCGGGGTTCGGGGAGTACACTGCCGGGGCGGTGGCGTCGATTGCGTTCGGGATCCCGGTCCCGGCGGTGGACGGCAACGTCCTGCGGGTGTTCTCCCGGCTGCTGGCGGCGGAGAGCGACGTCATGTCCCCCGCCGTCCGCAGGGGATACCGCCGCCTTCTCATGGAGACCATGCCGCGGGAATCGCCCGGCGGCTACAACCAGGCGCTGATGGAGCTGGGGGCGACCCTCTGTGCCCCGAACGGCCCGCCAAACTGCATGGCCTGCCCCTTAAACAGAATCTGCCGGGCATATTTAACCGGGAATCCGGCGGCCTTTCCGGTCAAATCCCCCCAAAAGGCGCGCCGTATCGAGGAAAAGACCATCTTCACCGCCGTTTCGCCGGAGGGGATTTTGCTGCGCAAACGCCCGGCGGAAGGGCTTTTGGCGGGGCTTTGGGAGTTCCCCTGGGAGGAGGGATTCCTCTCCCGGGAGGAAATTTCCGCGCGGCTGGAGAGCTGGGGGCTTATCCCGCGGAAGGTGCGGACGCTGCGCCCGGCCCGGCACATTTTCACCCACATCGAGTGGAAAATGGAGGGCGTCCTCGCCCTGTGCGGGGGGATTTCGCCGCCGGAGGGGACGGTTTTGGCCCGGTGGGGGGAGCTTAAGACGGATTACGCCGTACCCAGCGCGTTTTCCGCTTTTTTGAAGGCGGCGCTGGCCGCAAGGGAGGAATTTTTGTGAATGAGGAATTTTTGCAGAAGATCCGGGAGGAGACCCGCACCGCCATCACCGAGCTGCTGGCGGCGGCGAAGCTGAAGCCCGGCGGGATTGTGGTGGCGGGGTGCAGCTCCAGCGAGATCGTGGGGGAGAAGATCGGCACCTGTTCGAGCATGGAGGCGGCGGAGGCGGTCTTTTCCGTCCTCCGGGAGGAGACGCGGGCGCGCGGGCTGTTCCTGGCGGTCCAGTGCTGCGAGCATTTAAACCGCGCGCTGGTGGTGGAGGAAGCCTGCGCGGAACAATACGGGCTCCAGCAGGTCAACGCCGTTCCCTGGGCGCATGGCGGCGGCGCGCTGGGTACGGCCGCCTACCGGCATTTTGAGCATCCGGTCCTTGTGAGCCGCATCCGCGCGGGGGCCGGGCTGGATATCGGCGGCACCCTCATCGGGATGCACCTTCGGGAGGTCGCCGTCCCCTTCCGGGGGAGCGTGAGCCGCATCGGCAGCGCCATCCTCCTGATGGCCCGCACCCGTCCGCCATTTGTGGGCGGGGAGCGGGCGCGCTACGACGAAGATTTGCTGTGAGGGGCATACCGGGGCGCGTGCGCGCCATTGTTCTAGGGTTGGATCAAAACTCTGATTTTGTTCTTGCAAGGCGTAAGGTGATGAAAATTCTCTGTTTTTTTGATTTTACAGAAAAATATGTTGCATCAATCGGTTTTGTATGGTATAATAAACGGTAAGGCTGATTTGAAAGGTTAATTTCCGACAGAAAGGACCGTGTATATGGGAAACGAATTCAAAGAGATTGCGTCCAGGATCCGCGAGCTGCGGGACGCCTGCGGCTACACCCAGGAGGAGATGGCGGCCTTTGTCAAGGTAGACCCCGAGACCTACGCCGGGTACGAGCTGCACGGCGAAAATATCCCGATCAGCGTCATTTACGAGATCGCCAACCGCTGCGGCGTGGATTTTACCGAGATCATCACCGGCGTGCGGGCCAAGCTCAACACCTACCACATCGTCCGCCGCGGGGAAGGGCGCAGCGTTTCCCGCTACCCCGGCTACCGCTTTGAGGACCTGGCCTTCCGCTACAACAAAAAGATCATGCAGCCGCTGCTGGTCACCCTGGAGCCGTCCGATGAACCGGCGGCTTTGGTCACCCACGCAGGGCAGGAATTCAACCTCGTGCTGGAAGGCTCCATCGCGGTGGTATTCGATGACAAGGAGCTGGTTTTAACGGCGGGGGATTCCATCTACTTCAATCCCACCCACCCCCACGGCCAGCGCTGCGTTGGGACGGTCAAGGCCCGCTTCCTCACCGTCATCGCCGAATGACAGGGAAATTCCAGCAAAGGAGAATCATGCAAGATGCTTTTAGACCGCTACCTTCCCCGCATGGAGTTTGACTCCTACGAGGATTTCAAGGAAAATTACAAAGTGAACGTGCCGGAGGACTTCAACTTCGGCTTCGACGTGGTGGACGCCTGGGCGGAGCAGGAGCCGGACAAAAAGGCGCTTGTCTGGGTGGACGACCACGGCCACGAAAAGACCTTCACCTTCACCGACATCAAGCGCCTTTCCAACCAGGCCGCCAACTTTTTCCGGAGCCTGGGACTCAAAAAGGGCGACGTCGTGCTTCTGATTCTGCGCCGCCGGTGGGAGTACTGGATCTGCGCCACCGCCCTGCACAAGCTGGGCGTCACCCTCATCCCCGGCACCCTTCAGCTGACCAAAAAGGACATCGTCTACCGCGCCAACGCGGCCGGCGTGTCGGCGGTCGTCTGCGTCAACGACGATTTCGTCATCCGTCAGGTCGAGGAGGCATGGGACAGCACGCCCACCCTCAAAAACCGCATCCTCGTTGTGGACAAGCGGGAGGGCTGGCTCTGCTTTGAGGAGGAGATCGCAAAATTCTCCGATGAGTTCCCCCGCCCGGCCGGCGCGGAGGCCACCCGCTGGGACGACATCATGCTCGTCTACTTCACTTCCGGGACGACCGGGATGCCCAAGATGGTGCAGCACAACTTCTCCTACCCTTTGGGACACATCGTCACCGCCAAATACTGGCAGCAGGTGCAGGAGAACAAGCTCCACATGAGCGTCTCCGATTCCGGCTGGGCAAAGTTCGGCTGGGGCAAGATTTACGGCCAGTGGCTCTGCGGCGCGGTCATTTTCGCCTACGATATGGACAAGTTCATCCCCCTGAACCTGCTGAAGATGATTACCAGGTACCAGGTGACCACCTTCTGTGCGCCGCCCACCATGTACCGCTTCATGCTCCAGGAGGACGTCACCCGGTTCGATCTCTCCTGCATCAAGCACTGCTGCATCGCGGGCGAGCCGTTAAACCCCGAGGTCTTCCGCAAATGGTACGAGCTGACCGGCTTAAAGCTCTGCGAGGGCTTCGGGCAGAGCGAATCCTCGGTCATGC
>CALXIG010000035.1 GCA_944388305.1 uncultured Clostridia bacterium | reverse complement strand
AAGATGCAGAACAAAGGCTAGAAGAAGCAAGAACACAAGCAGCTACCAATAATACAGTTGATACAGAGGTAGAAAATCAAATTAAAAAGAATAATGAATTATTAGGATTAACAGAAGTAAAAGGAAGTTCCCGCGGCGAACAGCACGAGAAATTTGCGGACGCGCTGGAGCAGGCCACCGGCTATCCCCTCTGTCCCGGGCATGGCGCCAACTTCTACCAGATATACGCCGAATCGCCTGAAACTCCGCCTCAAATCTACTGGGGCTCGGACGGCAGCCGCGGCAGCCGGGCGGTTGAAGCGGGAGATACGCGGGGCGACGCCTTTTTCCCGACAGAATACACCGCTCTGATTGACAACCGCGGCGACCCGCCGACGCTGGCGCCCGGCGGCTGTTGGAATTTCGCCGACCTGGAAGGAAACGTCCTCTGCCCCGATGAAGAATTTGACCGGGCGGGATGGTTCTCCGGCGAGGCCCTGGCCCCGGTCCAGCAGGATGGCAAGTGGGCGTATGTGGATACCGAAGGCAATTTCGCCACCGGGTTCGTCTACGAAAGCTGCTGGGGCAGCAAATACGCCTACAGCGAGGATACCGGCGAGTACCCCTGTTGCGCCTACTCCCTCTGGGAGGGCTACGCCCCGGTGATGCGGGACGGCAAATGGGGCGTGCTGGATGAAACCGGCGAGGAAATCATCCCCTGCCAGTATGAGGGCGGCGCGCCCTATCCCGGCGGCGCCTGGCTCAAATCGGACGGGCGGTGGAGTCTCTATCTCCTTGACTGACCAAAAATACCAATCCCCGGCAGGCTGCCGGGGATTCTCTTTTTTCTGCACAGTTTTACAAAACCGCGGCCATTCCTTCTCCAAGCCGGGCGACGGGAACAAGCTGGCGGCAGCCGGTCCGGGCGGTCGTGCCATAATGGAACTCCGGCGCCTCGTCATAGGCAAAGCGGATGCCGTAACGCTCCGGACAGTAGTGGGCAATGGCGGCGGCCATCTCGGCATGCGCATGGCCGTACCAGCTTTCCTCCTCATAAGGCGCGCCCTGGAACCAGAGCATTTCATGGGCGGGCAGCGCAATCAGGCTGCACCCGTCCGGCAGCGCGCCGTCCCAGTCCAGCGGCACCTCTGCGGCACATCCGGCCAACGACCTTCCCGCCTCGGCCAAAGCGGGCGGCAGGCGCACAAAGGCCACGCTGTCCAGCCGTCCGGGAAGGGCCGCCAGTGTGTCCCAGATCCCGCAGCCGATCTCCTCGCAGTAGGCAAAATAATCGCCGGCAGCAATGCCGCGCCGGATAACCAAACGGCGGGCGGGACGGGTTATCAGCGTCGCGGTCACAACGCGGGGCTCCGTCATCTTCATTCGCCCTCCTGCCGGAAGGCGGTCAGTTCGATCTCCACCAGCGCGCCCTTGGGCAGCCTGTCCACCGCGTAGCAGGCGCGGGCCGGACAATTTTCCGGGAAATAGGCGGCGTAGACCTCGTTGACCGCCGCGAAATCCTCGATGCGCTCGAGCAGCACCGTCGTTTTGACCGCGTCGGAGAGGGCGTAGCCCGCCGTTTCCAGCACCGTTTTGAGATTTTCGAGAGACTGCCGCGCCTGTGCGCGAATGTCCCCTTCGACAATCGCGCCGGTCGCCGGATCGAGCGGCAGCTGCCCCGAAACAAAGAGGAAGCCCCCCGCCCTGACCGCCTGCGAGTAAGGACCTGCCGCCGGCAGGCCGCCCGCTTCTCTGATGTACTCGTTCATAGCAATCATCCTTTCCTGGTTAAAAAAGATTGTCGTAAAGCGCCGGATCAACCGGCTCCCACCCGATTCCGATTTCGCCCTCTGCCCGCCGCCAGAGCGCCTCCATCACGTCGGCGCAGCGGCGCGCGCTGCAAATCTCTGTCCGCGCGCCGCCGAACTGCCCGATTCTGACCGCCCCGTAACGCACGAAGGCCGGGAGGTATTTCGGATAAAACTGGGAAACGTCGTCGGTGCGGGAACAGCGGTGCGGCCGCATGGGGTGCGTCCACTCCCGCCCGTCCCGGCTGCGGATGTGGATGGCGTAGGGTTCGCCCAGCCGGTCCGGCACGGAGATCCGCTCCTCGACCGCGTGCAGGTAGGTGTTGCGGTTCTGGCTCACCCCGGCGAGCAGAATTTTGGCGTCCTCGCCGTAAAGCCGCCCCCAGCATCCGTCCGGGGGCGCGGGACTTTCGGCCAGCTCCTCCCCGGCGGTATACGCCGCGGCCCGCCGGCCAAAGGCCGCCACCGAGTGAGTCGGGTGAAGGGAGCGCACTCCTTCCGGGTGAAAGGCCGCAATCCGCGGCAGCGTCCCGATGCAGGGGACCGCCGTCCCCGCGTCATAGTGCGGCGACGCCGCGTTGACAAATGCCCATGTGTGGGTTGGAATCAGCAGCAGTCCCTCTGCCAGATACTCCCGCAGCGCGTCGAGCAGGCCCTCTCCGCGGCCTTCCACCGGCCCGATTTTCCGCAGCGAGCTGTGAAACATGACGGTATCTCCCGGGCTGATTCCCATTGCACGCAGCTGCGCGAACAGCTCCTCTTTCCGCCAGACATGTGCTGTCTCCGGCTGTCCGCCGGCATTGCTGATATCCTCGTTCATTTTCGCCATCCTTTCCGTTCCAGAAGATTGGGACAAAGCGCCGCGGGGCGCCTCTTCTACCAGAATACCAGAGATGCGGCCGGAATTCAAGGTGCCCGCCGGATTTTCGCGAGGGTTTCGAGCAGCAGTTCCCGGCGTTCCTCCGGCTCCCCGAAGTCCGTGTAGGCGATGACCGCCTCCCCGTCCCGCAAAACGAGGTAGAAGTCCCCGATCCACAGCGCCTCGTCAATTCCCCAGTCCAGCTCCACCGCCGTCCCGTGCAGGAGGCTGCGGAAGGTTTCCGCCTCCTCCCAGGCCAGACGCCGGGCGATGCCCTCGGTTGCGGCGCGGTAGGCGAGGAAGCTTACGGTCTCGCCCTCCGCAAGATTCTCCGAAACCGGCACGCTGCCGCTCTGGTAGACCTCCCACCGCTCATACAGCGGGGTGTGGCCGTACTCCCGCTCATCCTGGTGGAGCTCCGCGCCGGGCAGCAGCATCTCCACCGTGATCACCGGGTCGTCCGGTCCGAATGAGACCGGTTCCATCCGGTACAGCGGATAGGAGAGCAGCACCCCCAGCGCGAGAAAAAGCGCGCCCGCGCCCCAGCAGAACTTCCGGGCCAGCCCCTCGAGCCACCGCCGCTTGCAGGCAAATCCGCCCGCGATTCCCGCAGCACCGATCCCCATCGAGAGCCACTGCTCCCATGCCGGGCGGACATTTCCCGCCCAGATGTCATAGCAGAGCGCCCCGGCCAGCAGAATTCCCGCCGTCCAGGCCAATGCCCTGCGCCAGCGCACCCGCCGCCGGACCGCCTTTTGGGAGATCTCCGGCAGCCGCGCGCCGTCCTTCATCGCCCGCCGGGCCGAAACATATCCGGCCAGATTTCCGGCGGCGTTTCCGAGCAGAAAGAGGGCAACCAGCGCGAACAGCAGGACCACGCACAGCTCCAGCATGGTGTCCCAGCCCGACAGGTAGCGGACGATTTCCCGGCGGTTGATGCCCAGATCGAGGAGGCTCCATCCGCCCCAGAGCAAAAGGAGGAAAAAGCTGTCGGTAAAATTTCCCCAAAAGCAGCGGCTGAAGCTCCTGGCCGCGAGCTTCGGATCGGTCTGAAGCGGCGCTGCGTCCGGTTTTTTGCTTGAAAAGAGCAGCCAGCCGTCCCGCGCCTTCAGGCGGAACCGCCAGCCCGCATCGGCGCAGAGGGCGGTGTACCGCTGGAGAGCCTCCTCCCCGGATGCCGGAGTAAAATCGACGCAGAAGCGCAGCGTGCGCGGCCTGCTTTTGCGGAATTTGGCGGTGTACCGCCCCGCCGACACCGGCTGCCAGCCTTCCGCGGACATCTTTTCAAAATACGCGGCCAGCTCCTCCGGCTCGGTCATCCGGTATGGCAGCCAGACCCGTTTTTCCTCAACTTTCATGCTCGTCTGCCTCCTTTTCCATCCGCTCCGCGTCGGCCAGCAGCATCCGCAGGCGGTCCATCTCCCCGCGCAGCAGCGCCTCTCCCTTCGGCGTGAGCCGGTAGATCTTGCGCCTTCCCTCCTCCGCTGCCGGTGTGAGAATTTTTTCCTTTTCAAACCGGGAGAGCAGGGCGTACATCGTCCCTGCGCCGATCCGCACCCTGCCGCCGGTGGCCGACTGGATGAACTGCATGGCGTCGTAGCCGTGGCGGGGCGTGCGCATCGCGAGGAGAAGGTAGTACATCGGCTCGGTCAGGTTTTGCAGCTGTTCCCGCGACATTCAACCCCTCCTTTTATATCGATATCTGATATATCTACTCTCAGTATAGCAGATTTTTACGGATTGTCAAGCGGATTTCCGCGGCGCAGACAGCAGAAAACGGCGCGGAATCCGCGCCGTTTTCCATTATTCCCGCACAAACTCCACTGCAATCCGGGCGTTGTCGGTGTGGGCCGAAAAATGCTTCTGCCGATCCGGACCATGCAGGTTCGGGACATTGCAGCCCGCGTTGCTGGTCCGCGCCTCGGTCACGTATTCCCGCATCTCCCCACGGACCGTGCCGGTGATGGGACCGTTGCTTGTCCGGAGCGCGATGTCGGGACAGTCGAGACGGTCGATGACAACCGCCCCGTTTGAGGTTGTCAGTCCAGCCCTCTCTGAGAAGCTGCACTGCTCGGCCTGAATCCGTCCGTTGGAGGTGACAGCGGTGAGGGTGCTGCCCTCCAGACCGGCGGCGTGAATGAAGGCGTTGCCGGTTTTGAGGGAGATCTGCCCGCCGCGGATGGCTTCCGCCTCGATCCGGGCGTTATCGGTCACTGCGGCCAGATCGTTTGCACCGAGGTTGATCAGGCGGATCCCGCCGTTGTCCGTCCTGACGCGCAGAACAGAGGCGCTCGCGTCCTCCACCTTGACCGCCGCGTTGGAGGTGGTGAGGGACAGCTCCGCCAGATCCCGCACACCGGTCAGGCGGATCTTCGCGTCACAGGTCCTGATAAGCAGCCGGCCCGCAAAATTTTCTGGCACCAGCACCTGAATTCCGGGGGTGCGGCCGCGCCAGAACTGCCTGGTGAGAAAGCGGGAAACCGACTTGCGCAGGCTGTGCCGGAAATGCCAGACGCCGTCCTCCAGCACGCTCTCGACCTCGTCGATGTCCGGGCGTGGCTCAAAGCCGATGCGCAGCTCCCCCGGTCCTGCCGGAATCACCTCGACCGGCGCACCTTCCGTCCGCAGGTCAAGAACGGTGACCGTCCCCTCTGCCGGGGCGGTGATGGCCCTGACCGGCTGCGCAAGGCCGTTCTCCTCCCGGAATTTGGCGGCCGCTTCGGCCGGACTCCCGAAAACGGACAGAATTTCCTCCTCGCGCATCCCGCGCTCCAGCCCCTCGCAGATCAGCTCCTGGTAGTAGTCGGAGATCTGCTGCCGCTCCTCCTCCGAAAGCGGCCCGAGCTCCGCCAGAAAATCCCGCAGATATTCCTGTACCGTCATGTCGATTCCTCCTGACTCATGGTTTGGACAAAGGTGTAAATCTTCTCCATCTCGCCCCACTCCTCCAGAAAATCCCGAATCCGCTTCCGTCCAGCCTCGGTGAGGCGGTAATATTTGCGGATGCGGCCGTTGTACTCCTCCTTGTAGGTGGACAGGCAGCCGCCCGCCTCCAGCCGCTTGAGGATGGGGTAGAGGGTGGACTCCGAAATGGGGATACAGCGGGAAACAGTCCCCAGCAGCTCGTAGCCGTAAGAGGGACCGCGGCTGAGAACCGCCAGCACGCAGACATCCAGCAGTCCTTTCTTTCGTTGCGTATCCATGTGTGCCTCCTTTTGCATAATACTATGTATTATCCCGTATTTGCATTGTACCATGTATCGCATAGCATGTCAAGAGGTTTTCGCAAAAAAAGAGCGGGGCCGGAAAACCGGTCCCGCACGCCGGGGCGCAGCGCCCGGCAAGTACTTCCGTCACTGAAAGTCAGAAAAACACACCGCGCCCTCACTGTTCCGCGCGGCCGCGCGGCCGCGTCTTGGCAGCCTTGAAGCCGACGCCCCAGACCGTCGTAATGTACTCCTCGTCCGGGTCGAGCTTCTGAATCTTGGCCCGCAGGTTGCTGATGTGCACGTTGATGGTGTTGTCATCCCCGAGGTAGACGCCTCCCCACACCGTCTCAAAGAGATTCTGGCGGGTAAAGACCTTGTTCGGATAGCGCAGCAGCAGCGCGAGGATGTCGTACTCCCGCGCTGTCAGCGCCAACGGCTCCCCGCGAACCGTCACCTCCCGCCCCTCGCTGTCCATTTCAAGGTTTTTGAAGGAGATGCGGGCGCGTCCTCCGCCGCTTTCAGAGAAATCGCGGCTCCGGCGCAGCAGCGTGTAAACCCGCACCGCCACCTCATTGACGTCGAAGGGCTTGGTGATAAAATCGTCCGCCCCGAGCTTCAGGACATGGAGCTTGTCCTCCTGTCCCTTGGCTGAAACAACCAGAATCGGCGTGGTGTAATTCCGCCGCACCTCCTCGATCAGCTCCTCGCCGGTTGCGCCCGGCAGCATGAGGTCGAGCACGAGCAGATCAAACTTCGCCGCCTTGAGCAGCAGCCGCGCCTCGCTCCCCGAAAAGGCCGGCGTCACCTCGTATCCTTCTTTCTCCAGGATGCGGACAAGGAGGCGGTTGATATCCGCGTCGTCCTCCGCCACCAGAATGTGAATGGCCACAAAAATCCCTCCCTCAGAGGATAACGGCCCTCCCGGCCGCTTTCCTTCAGCCTGAACGCAAAAAGGCCGCCGGACCGGCAGCCTTTTTTACAATTTCCAATGGGATTATTCCACAGTGACGCCTTCCACGCCTTCCAGATCGGCGGCGTAGTCCGGAGTCTCTTCCTCTTCTTCCTTCGCGGGCGCTTCATCCAGAATCGCGCGGATGGAAAGGCTGACTTTCTTCTTGTCGTAATCGATGTCGATAATTTTGGCGTTTACTACATCGCCGACAGCCAGCTTGTCGGAAACCTTCGCGATCCGCTCGTTGGCAATCTGAGAAATGTGGATCAGGCCGTCCACGCCGGGGATAATCTGCGCGAAAGCGCCGAACGAGGTGATCGAGACGATCTTGACCTCGGCCACGTCGCCGATGTGGTAATCACGCTTGAAGATTTCCCACGGGTTGTCCTCAGCCTTCTTGTAGCCGAGGGAGATTTTCTTCTTGTCGTAGTCGATGTCCTTGATATAGACCTCGACCATGTCGCCAACCTTGACGACCTCCTCGGGGCTCTTGATGCGGGTCCAGGACAGCTCGGTGATATGAATCATGCCGTCCACGCCGCCCAGGTCGACAAACGCGCCATAGGAGGTGAGGGATTTCACCTCGCCGTGGTAGACCTTGCCGATCTCGACGTTGGCCCAGAATTCTTCCTGCTTCGCCTTCTTTTCCTCGGCCAGTACGGCGCGGATGGAGCCGACAGCGCGGCGGCGGCGGTCGTTCACTTCAATGACCTTGAAGCGGACGTCTTTCTTCAGCAGGGTGTTCAGATCCTCGACCTTGCGGTCAGAGGTCATGGAAGCGGGGATAAAGATCTTGATGCCGTTGGTCAGCACCAGCACGCCGCCCTTGACCACCTCGGTGACAACGCCCTCGAGGGTGGTGCCATCCTCGTGCGCCTGCCGGATCGCGTCATAACCGGCCTCAGCGTCACAGCGTTTCTTGGACAGGGTGACAATGCCTTCCTGGTCATTGACCTTCAGCACGATGAGATCAATCTCATCATCCTTGTGGAACATCTCCATGATGTTGGCGCTGGAATCGTCGGTCAGCTCGGAAGCGGGGACGATACCGGCCTGTTTTGCGCCGACATCCACATGAATTTCGTTGGGAGCAACATTGGTGACGATGCCTTTTACCCTCTTGCCTGTATATAATTTCTCATTGAGAGATTGCTCCAGAAGCTCGGCAAAGTTAAGCTCCTCGTCATGGGTTTCCATAATTTCAGTCATTGTGTTTAGAACCTCCTTGATTATATCAGCCGGGGTAGAAGCACCGGCAGTAACGCCTATTCTATTATGCAGGAAAATCT
>CALXIG010000034.1 GCA_944388305.1 uncultured Clostridia bacterium | reverse complement strand
CGGGCGAGCGCTTCCTTTAAATAGGCGTAGCTGACGCCGCCGGCGGCGATGCCCTTCTTCCCGCTCCCGGTGACGGCGTTGCGGGGATAGGCGGAGAAATCGTCGGCGAGGACGGGGTCGCGCTTTGCGATCTTGAGGTGGTTTAAGTAGCTCGTCCGGGGGAAGATGACCCATTTCGCGTCGTCCTTGACAAAGCCCTCGGGCTTTACCTCCCGGCGGGTCTCGTCGAGGGTGATGGAGGCGCAGCCGTGGCAGACCCGGGTCGTCGGGCGGAAGAGGACGGGGGTGCCGTACTTTTCGGAGTAGTCGAAGGCCTCGCCGATCATCTCGTAGGCTTCCTCGGGGGAGACGGGGTCGAAGACCGGGAGGTTTGCAAACTCCGCGAACTGCCGGGTGTCCTGCTCGGTCTGGGAGGAGATCGGGCCGGGGTCGTCGGCCGAGACGATGACCATCCCGCCCTTGACGCCGATGTATGCAAGGCTCATCAGCGGGTCGGAGGCGACGTTCAGGCCCACCTGCTTCATGGTGACCAGCGCCCGCGCGCCGCTTAAGGCCGCTCCCGCCGCGACCTCCATGGCCGCCTTTTCATTGACCGACCATTCAACGTAAATATCGCCGGGGTTGCGGGCGGCGACTGTCTCGAGGATCTCGGTGGAGGGGGTGCCCGGGTATCCCGCGACGACCCCGACCCCCGCGCGTATCGCGCCCAGCGCAATGGCCTGATTGCCCATCAAAAGTTCCTGTTTCATCCAAAATCTTCCTTTCCAGAAAAACAAAAACGCCTGCCCTCATCCATCAGACAAGGACAGGCGTAAACCTGCGGTACCACCTTGATTGACCGGAAACCCGGCCCACTCTGCCGCGGCATTCACCGCGCGGCCCGATAACGCCGGCCACGGCGTCGCGGGATACTGTGAGGGAAGCAACTCTGCACTTCCTGTTCCCCCGCGCCCTCAGGAGACCATTTGTCTGCGCCGCACCCGCCGGGCTTGCACCCTCCCCGGCTCGCTGGACGGCCGTTTCGCAGTTTTACTTCTCCTTCAACGGTTTACATTGCCATCAGTATAACACACCCGGCGGAAAATTGCAAGATGAGGTGCGGCAAGTTTATGAGTTTTTGATGAATATCTGTAGAAAAATCGGGCATTTCCACAAAATTGAAAAATTCTCATTCAGAAGGCGAAGTTTTGCCGCCGCCGCTTTTCTTTTTGCGAAAAATATGGTATACTAAAATAGAATTATTCAGCAAAACAGGAGGCTATCTGCATGAGAGGAATCTACTCATCCGTCACAGACATCCGCCGCAAGGTATTTACCGAAGTTGCGCGCCTCGCGTATGAGGGCGGGGACTACTCCCGCATCGAGGAGCTGCCGTATAAAATCATCCCCGGAGAAGTTTCGACCTACCGCGACTCCATCTTCCTGGAGCGCGCCATCGTCGGCGAACGGCTGCGGCTGGCAATCGGGCTCCCCCTCCGCCCGATGGACGAGCACGCCCCCATCTCCCAGGGCATCGTCGAGAGCGCCATCGCGGAGAAATACTACGATCCGCCGCTCGTGAATATCATCAAATTTGCCTGCAACGTCTGCCCGGAGAAATCCTACCGGGTGACCGACTGCTGCCAGGGCTGTCTCGCCCATCCCTGCAAGGAGGTCTGCCCCAAAGGCGCCATCTCCATCCAGCATGGAAAATCGGTCATTGACCAGTCCAAGTGCATTAAGTGCGGCCGGTGTAAGGACGTCTGCCCTTACGGTGCCATTCTCAAGATGGAACGTCCCTGCGCCAAAGCCTGCGGCGTCGACGCCATCGGCTCGGACGAGCTGGGGCGCGCCACCATCAATTACGACAAGTGCGTCTCCTGCGGGATGTGCATTGTCAACTGCCCCTTCGGCGCGATTTCGGACAAGGGACAGATTTTCCAGCTCATCCATTCCATCATGAACGGCGACCGGGTCATCGCCATCATTGCGCCGGCCTTTGTCGGCCAGTTCGGCCCCAAAATGACCCCCGAAAAACTTAAGGGCGCGATGAAAAAGCTCGGCTTCGACGACGTGGTCGAGGTGGCCATCGGCGCAGACCTCTGCACCATCGAAGAAGCGAAGGACTTCATGCGGGAAGTGCCCGCGAATCAACCCTTTATGGCAACTTCCTGCTGCCCCTCCTGGTCGGTGATGGCAAAGAAGCTCTTCCCGGAACTGGCGCCCTATATCTCGATGGCCCTGACCCCCATGGTGCTGACCGCCCGTCTGATGAAAAAGGAGCACAAAAACTGCAAGGTCGCCTTCATCGGCCCCTGCTCGGCCAAAAAGCTGGAGGCATCCCGCCGTTCCATCCGTTCGGACGTGGACTTTGTCCTCACCTTTGAAGAGCTGATGGGCATGTTCGAGGCGAAGGAGGTCAACTTTGACGAGATTGAAACCTCCAACCCGCTGGAGGAAGCGACCGCCGCCGGACGCGGCTTTGCCGTCAGCGGAGGCGTTGCCCAGGCGGTCGCCGACGCCATCCACCAGATGGACCCGGACCGCGAGGTCAAAATTCAGTCCGCGCAGGGCCTGCACGACTGCCGCAAAATGCTCATGATGGCAAAGGCCGGCAAGTACAACGGCTATCTGCTGGAGGGAATGGCCTGTCCCGGCGGCTGCGTCGCAGGCGCAGGCACCCTGCAGCCGGTTGCCAAAGCGGCCGCATCGGTTCAGAAGTACAAAACTGAAGCGCCGGACAAACACGCAACCGACAGCAAGTACGAGATCACCCTCTCGCTGCTGGATTAAGGCTTCAAACACATGGACTGCGAAAGGAGCAGACAGCTATGGAAAAAGTTCGTCTCGGCCGCACCGGCCTGATGGTCACCAAAACCGCATTCGGTGCACTGCCCATTCAGCGGGTTTCCTTCGAGGAGGCGCGCGCCATTCTGCGGCGCGCATGTGAAGAGGGCATCAATTTCTTTGACACCGCCCGTTCTTACAGCGACAGCGAGGAAAAGATCGGCTATTCCCTCTCCGACCTCCGCAAGGACATTTATATTGCCACCAAATCCCCCAGCAAGAACAGGGAGGGGGTGCTGCGGGACATCCAGACCAGCTTAAAGCTGATGAAAACCGACTATGTCGACCTTTTACAGCTCCACAACCCCTCGGAACTCCCCGACCCGGAGGACCCGGACGGGATGTATGCGGGGCTTCTGGAGGCACAGCGGCGCGGCTACTGCCGTTTCATCGGCATCACCAGCCATCGCCTTCCCCTGGCCGAGGAGGCGGCGCGGTCCGGGAAATACGACACCGTCCAGTACCCGTTCAACTATCTGAGCACGCCGGCTGAGGAGGGCCTCGTCCGGCTCTGCGCGCAGGAGGATGTCGGCTTTATCGCCATGAAGGCCCTGTCCGGCGGACTCATCACTGACGCGTCGGTCACCTTCGCCCATCTGCGGCAGTTTCCAAACGCCGTCCCCATCTACGGTATTCAGCGGATGGCGGAACTGGAGCAGTTTCTCGCGCTGGAGCAGAACCCGCCTGCCCTCGACGAGGCGCGTCTCGCCACAATTCGAAGGGACCGGCAGGAACTGGCCGGGAATTTCTGCCGCGGCTGCGGGTACTGCCTGCCCTGTCCCGCCGGTATTGACATTCCCACCGCAGCGCGGATGTCGCTCCTGCTGCGGCGCTCGCCCTACCGGAACTGGCTGACCGATCAGCAGCGGGAGGCCATGTCCCGGATTGAAAACTGCCTCCACTGCAATCAGTGCAGCAGCCGGTGCCCCTATCAGCTTGACACGCCGGCCCTGTTGCGGGCAAACTGGGAGGACTACCAGCAGTTT
>CALXIG010000033.1 GCA_944388305.1 uncultured Clostridia bacterium | reverse complement strand
TGTGGGTTCAAGTCCCGTCATCTGCACCATATGCGGATATGGCGGAATTGGCAGACGCGCTAGATTCAGGTTCTAGTGACTTCACGGTCATACAGGTTCAAGTCCTGCTATCCGCACCAGGCTGGGCTTGGAGCGAAACGCGCTCCGGGCCTTTTCTTTTGTTCTGCGTGCGTGTCCCGCGCTGAAACAGTTATCCATTTTGCAGCATAAACCTCAAAACCGCACACTCACGCTGTGAGTGTGCGGTTCCCTTTGATCCCGCGCCGGAGCAGACCGGCAGCCACCGGCATTTCTGCCGCCGGCATTTTGCGGGACTTTTTTCTCCTTTCCGCTCTTTCAGGCGGAACATCCCGCTACAGGCGGGCGGTGAGCTGCATGTAGTGCTTGTAGAGGGCGGAAAACCGGTTGGAGTAAGGCCGCGACCAGGGCTTGCGCTTTCCGCAGAAATGCAGGAACACGGTGTTCTGCATCACCCAGTCCATCTGACAGACGCCCTCGCTGCGGATAAGGTAGGCGTGGTAGTACCGGGCGTCATAATTCCAGATCTCGTCCGGAAGCGGCAGCGTCGCCTTGCCGTAAAGATAATTGAACACATCCTGATCCGGCAGCAGCAGCTCCGCGGCGTGTTCCCGGACGCAGTCAAAAATATCCTCCGCCCGCACGATTTTCCGCGCGGCGTCCAGATCCATCAGCATCACGCCGGAGTTGTAGTAGTCGTGATCGGTTTTCAGCCGGAGGCGGTTGACCCCGTTCATGACGTCCAGAACGCCGCTGTGCGAGGCAGCTGCGAACGCACAGCCCCGCAGATCCATCTCCCAGAGCGGACGCACCGGGTTGATGGCCAGAATGTCCGAATCCAGGTATAGCACCCGCTTGACGGAATCCGGCAGCAGCTGCGGCGCCAGCAGGCGGTAGTACATCTCCTGCGGGTACTGCCGGGAGATGGGCGCGTCCCGGAAAACCGCGCGGTCCACCCGCAGCGCCGAAAACGGGACACCCTGCGCGTTGCAGAACTCTTCCAGCTCCTGCAGGTCCTCCTGCGCGATCGCGCTGTGCAGCAGCCAGACGCGGAAGCTCTCCCCGGGATTGTTCAAAAGCAGAGACCGCAGCATGGTCCGAAACGGACCGATATAATTGCGGTTAAAGGTGACAAGCAGGTCAATTTTTTCGCGTTTCATCGGAGAGCCTCCTTAACGGCCGTTTTGCTCCCTTTCAGGAAGCACCTACTGATAGTATAAGGCATGTCCGCACGAAATGCAAGAGACATTTTGACCTGTGCGTCTGAACCGCCCCGTTCAAACGACACTCTATCCGGAAAGGAGGAAGCCCATGCTCGACATTGTCGACGCCTATTGCTGGGAGGAGCACCGCAAGGTCCTCACTCCGGCTGAAACCGGCGTTCCCGCCCTGCGCACCTTCGGCGTCTGCTCGAATACCCGGGCCGGACAGCCGCTTTGCCCCCACATCCACAGCGGCTGTATCGAAATTGTCTTCCTGGTCAAGGGAGTCCAGCTCTACGAAGCGGGCGGGAACAGCTGGAACCTCTCCGGATCGGATATTTTCGTCTCCTACCCCGACGAGCCGCACAGCTCGGGAAGTTCCCCTGAAAACATCTGCGACCTCATCTGGATTCAGGTGGACCTGCGCCCCGGACTCCCCTTTTTCGGCCTGGATGAGGACCACGCCGCCCTGCTGCGGGAGGCGCTGCGCGGCCTTCCGCGCCTGTTCTCCGGGGACGCCGCACTCCGCACCGCCCTGCTGGAGGCGTTTGCCGCCCTGTGCAGCACCGGCCGGTTCGAACGCTGCCTCGGGGAGCAGCGGTTGGCCTGCGCGCTCTTTCAGCTGGTGCGCCTCTCCCGCAGCAGCCGCCCGCAGCAGCCGGATGGCATCGAAGCTGCCATCGCCTACATCCGCCGCAATCTCACCGAGCCGATCCGCCTGGAAGACGCTGCGGAAAGCTGCGGCCTCTCCCTCTCCCGATTTAAGGTCCGTTTCAAGGAAGCAACCGGCGAGACGCCCCGCGCCTGTATCAACCGCCTCCGGGTCGAACGGGCAAAGGAACTCCTCCGCGGCGGCAAAAACGTCACCGAAACCGCCCTTGAGCTGGGGTTCGCCACGCCCAGCTGCTTCTCGGTTATTTTCAAGAAATACACCGGCTGCTCTCCCAGCAGTTTTCTCAAAAAGTAATTTTAAAATCAATATAAAACTCTTGACAACCAGTTGGAAATCCGCTATACTGGTAGCAGGAAGGACGGTGTAAAAATGGAGCAGATCCGCCAGATCCTGCGGGAAAACGGAATTCAGATCACGAGGCAGCGCCTGGAAGTGTATAAAGTTCTCAAGGAACTCAATACTCATGTTACCGCCGAAACGGTGCTCGATGTCCTCAAACGCCGTGGAATCCCCATGACTGTTGCCACCGTCTACAACGTGCTTAACCTCTTTGAGCAGAAGGGCCTGATCTGCAAGGTCGGCGCGGCCGGGGAACCCGTCATTTACGATATCAACACCTACGAGCATATCCATATCTGCGACCAGGAGACCCGCCGGGTGCGCGACTGCCCGGACATGCAGCTCGTCGAACTGGTCAGCCGGTACCTGGCCGAACATCCGGTGGAGGGACTCCGGCTCACGCGGGTCGATATCAGCCTGATCGGGGAAGATGCATTCGCTCATTCTATTTAAAAATAGAGGAGAATTTTAATCAGGAGGGATTTCTCATGGAACTCAAAGGATCCAAAACCGCAGCAAACCTCGCCGCCGCATTTGCCGGCGAATCCCAGGCGCGCAACAAGTACACCTACTATGCTTCCAAGGCGAAAAAAGAGGGCTACGAGCAGATCGCGGCCATCTTTACTGAAACTGCCGAAAATGAAAAGGAGCACGCGAAAATCTGGTTTAAGCTGCTCCATGACGGCGCAGTTCCCGACACAATCGAAAACCTCAAGGACGCCGCCGCCGGCGAAAACTACGAGTGGACCGACATGTACAAAACCTTTGCCGAAGAGGCAAAGGAGGAAGGCTTCACCAAAATCGCCGCCCTCTTTGAAATGGTCGGAAAAATTGAAAAGGAACACGAGGAGCGCTACCGCAAGCTCCTGAAAAACATCGAGGATGGGGTCGTCTTCTCCAGGGACGGCGACGCCATCTGGCAGTGCCGCAACTGCGGCCACATCGTCATCGGCAAAAAGGCGCCGGCAGTCTGCCCCGTCTGCGACCATCCGCAGGCCTTTTTCCAGGTGAAACCCGAAAATTATTGAGATTCCTCACAGTGAT
>CALXIG010000032.1 GCA_944388305.1 uncultured Clostridia bacterium | reverse complement strand
ACGAACTGACCTTCACCCTCTCGCCCGATTCCGGCGCGCGCGCCGTCGAACTGCTCGACCTCGGCGCAGAGCGCCCCTTCCCCGTCCTCGCCCGGCTCACCGCCGGGAACGCCTCCTTCCTGCCCGGCGGCGAATACCGGATGGCGGTCGGAATGGCGGCGCAGAAGCTCTGCCTGCGTTTTGACACCTGCCTCAAAAACCTCTGCGTCACCGCCCTCGGCCTCACCGGTTCGGTCTGGGAGAACCCGGTCCTCTATCCGGTTCCGGAAAAGCTTGTGCTGTCCGGAAGCGCCCTGAATGCGGCCGGTTTCGGCGCGGTGCAGCCCGCAGATGAAAACGACCCCGACCTCGCCTTCGCCGCGGAGGAGCTGCGCGCCTCCCTCTCGTCCCGCACTGCTGCCCTGCGGGGCGGAAGCGGCGTCATCCGCCTCGTCAAGGATGGCGCAGTCCGCCCGGAGGGCTATCTGCTCACCGCCGCGCAGGGGGAAATCACCCTCTCCGCCGCCGGAAGAGCGGGGCTGATTTACGGCGCCGAAAGGCTGACCCAGCTCCTTTCGGCGGGAGAATTCCCCGCCTGTCGGATCGAGGACGGCCCGCGGCTGGCCTTCCGGGGCTTCCACCTCGGCCTGCCGCCCCGCGAGGAGATTCCCTTCTTCAAGCGGCTGATCCGCACGCTGCTCGCGCCGATGGGCTACAACACCCTGTTTCTGCAAATTACCGCCGGAATGCAGTTTGACCGGCACCCGGAGCTCAATGAAGCCTGGCTGAACGCCAACAATCATGCCAAAAAAGGCGAATGGCCCAAGCTGCACCACGGCGACATGGTGGCCGACGGCTCCATTCTGACCAAAGACGAAGTCCGGGATCTGGCCGCCTATGCCCGCAGCTACGGGCTGGAGGTCATCCCCGAGATCCAGTCTCTCTCCCACGTGCAGTATCTGACCCTCGCCCATCCGGAGCTGGCCGAAACCGACCCGGACGCCCAAAAGGACACGCTTCTCGATACCCGGCTCGCCGACCAGCCGCCCGCGGCTTTCTACAAGCACAGCGTCTGCCCCCAGAACGAGGACTATTATGCCCTGATTGAGGACGTCATCGACGAAATCACCGAGGTCATTCAGCCCAAAGAGTACGTCCACATGGGGCACGACGAGGTTTATCAGATCGGTATCTGCCCCAGATGCCGGGACAAGGACCCCGCCTGGCTGCTCGCCCTCCACATCAACCGCATCCACGACTATCTCGCCAAAAAGGGGTACAGGATGATGATCTGGGCGGACATGCTTCAGCCGGACAGCGGCTATCAAACTCCCGCCGCCATCTCGCAGATTCCAAACGACATTACCCTGCTCGACTTCATCTGGTACTTCCACCCCGACAAGGACCTCGAGGACAACCTCCTGCCCTACGGTTTCCCGGTTATCATGGGCAATCTCTACTCCAGCCACTACCCCCGCTACGAGAACCGCTCCCGCAAAGCAGGCATCACCGGCGGGCAGGTTTCCTCCTGGTGCCGCCCCGACGAGGCGGTGCTCGGCCGGGAAGGAAAGCTGTACGACCTGCTGTATACGGCAAACATGCTCTGGTCGGCCGATTACCGCGCCGGGCTGCGCGCCACCTGGACAAAAATGATCTGCCGGCTGCTGCCGGAGATCCGCTCCGCCCTGCACGGCGTCCCCGCTCCCTCCCTCGCCTCCGGCGCAGAGATCGTCCCGCTCCCGCTCAACGGGGAGAAGGGCGCTCCCGCCGCGGTGGAAGCTGCCCTCGCGCGGGCCGGATCGGTGTCCTTCCGCGGAAAGACGCTGCCTGCCGCCTCCCCCGTCCTCGTCCGTCCCGGCTGCCCGCTCTCCCTGGATCTCGCGGGTGGAGCAAAGAGCCTGCTCGTCGGGATGGCCGCCGCCCTGCCTCTCCGCAAGGAGGCGTGGGAGCCTGCCCCGGCCATCGCGGAGCTGTGCGTCACCTTCGCCGACGGCACCCGGGAATGCCGCAGCATCTGCTACGGACAGGAAACCGGACTGTACTCCCGCCCCTACGGCGCGCCGATGCCGCACCCCTATTACCGCCACACCGGCTACCAGGCAACCTGGTTCTCCGACCCCCTCTTTGCGGGGAAGAGCCCGGATGGCGGCGATGTGACCCTCTACGGCTGGGAGTGGTACAGCGAAAGCGGGAAATCCATCGTCTCCGCTGAGATTGCGGCCGCGCCGGAGGGCGGCGAGCTGATCGTCGCCTGCGCCGCAGCGGTGCGTTAGCCGCATCTATCCGAAAAAAGCCTGCCCGGCGCTTTTTGCGCCGGGCAGTGTTGTCATTTTGCCATTTTTAGAATCTATGAAAATCGAGAATGGTTGTCCCCTACACATGCCGGCACTCTGACAAGCGCCGGGAGACAGACGGAGAAATCACGGGCCATGCGGACTACAGCACAACGAACGATTCAAGAAAAAACGAAAAACCCCCGCAAACACCGGGTTTACGGGGGGTTAGCTGGAGCTGATAACCAGATTCGAACTGGTGACCTCGTCCTTACCAAGGACGTGCTCTGCCTACTGAGCCATATCAGCGTCGGCTGTCCTTCGAGACAGCTTCTATATTATAGCAAACTTTCCC
>CALXIG010000031.1 GCA_944388305.1 uncultured Clostridia bacterium | reverse complement strand
CCTGGGCGGATTCGAACCGCCGGCCTTTCGCTTAGGAGGCGAACGCTCTATCCTGCTGAGCTACAGAGACAGGAATGCCGTCTTTGTCATAAAAGACGGTTATTTTTAGTATAACGGATATCTGTTCGAAAATCAAGAGATTTTTTAAAAAATAGTTGCATATTGCGGAAGACTTTGCTATAATCGAAGCATACGGAAGTTTTCTTCCGCAAATTTTACCGGAATTAGGAGAATTTAAATTGAAACCGATTCGTTTTTCCAAGGAGGAACGGCGGGATTCTGTCATTCTGCAAAATCCCGCGGCGATTATCGTATCCAGCTTTGCCATTCTGATTCTGGCCGGCGCGCTGCTGCTCATGCTGCCCGCCTTCAACCGCCAGGGCGTCGTCACCCCCTTTCTGGACGCGCTTTTTACCGCGACTTCGGCGACCTGCGTGACCGGGCTGATCGTCTACGACACCTACGCCTACTTCAACATCGGCGGACAGTCGGTCATCATCTGCCTCATCCAGTTCGGCGGCCTGGGGCTGGTCACGCTCACCAGCTTCTTCTACTTCATAATCGGCAAAAAGATGAGCCTGCGCACCGCTCAGCTGGCGCAGGAGTCTGTCTCCGCCGACGACCGGAGCAACACCATCCACCTTGTCAAAACGGTTGTCGCCGTCACCTTTCTCATTGAGCTGACGGGCGCGCTGCTGCTCATGCTGTACTTTATCCCCGAATACGGGACCTACGGAATCTTTATGTCCTTCTTTTTCGCCATCTCGGCCTACTGCAACGCAGGCTTTGACCTGCTGGGGATGCACGGGGAATACTCGAGCCTGATCTCGGTGCAGGAAAATCCCTGGGTGCTGCTGATTCTCGCCGCGCTGATCGTGGCGGGCGGCCTCGGCTTCATCGTCTGGCAGGACCTCTGGCGGTTCCGCAGGCGCCGGCACCTCTACCTGCACACCAAAATCGTGCTCGCGGCCACCGCCTTCTTCATTCTGAGCGGTTTCCTGTTCTTCCTCATTTTTGAGTGGGACAATCCCAAAACGATCGGGGATCTGAGCGTCCCCAACAAGGCGGTCAACGCCCTGTTCCAGTCGATCACCACCCGCACCGCCGGTTTTGACTCAATTGGCAACGCCGATATGAACGTCGTCTCCAAATTCCTGAGCATTATCCTGATGTTTATCGGCGCAGCGCCCGGCTCAACCGGCGGCGGTATCAAGGTGACCACCATCGTCGTACTGGTGATGACCGTCCTCTCGGTCATGCGGGGGCGGACCGACGCGGTCATCCGCAACCGGCGGGTAGACAAGATGATCGTCTACAAGGCGCTGAGCGTCTTTGCGCTGGGTGCGTTCCTCGTCATCCTGAGCACCGGTGTGGTGCTGGCGACCGAATCCAGCAACTCCGAAATCGACGCGCTCTTTGAGTCGGTGTCCGCATTCGCGACGGTCGGACTGTCGGTGGGAATCTCGCCGCAGGCGCACGCGCTCAGCAAAATCATCCTGATTATCACCATGTTCCTGGGCCGGGTCGGGCCGGTCTCCTTCGCCCTCTCCATCACGATGGCCACCGGCGGCCGCACTGCCCGTCAAATTATGCCGGAAGCGAAAATCTGGGTGGGATAACCGCCTGAAAAAGCGGAAGACGCACAGCCGTCCTCCGCTTTTTGTTATCTCTGAATCAGCGCGTTCCACAGCAGCGCCAGGGCGGTGCCGAAACTCATCCGCGGGACCGCGTGCCCGGCCAGCACCTCCACCTCGGCGAGGAGTTTTCCATCCAGGGTGTAGGCGATCCTGCCCACGGCGTCGCCCTGTTTTACCGGCGCCTCGAGCGATTCGGGGATGTTCACCGTGCAGCCGATCTCGTCGGCCCGCCCCTTTTCCACCAGCAGGGAGGGAATCTCCCCGAAATCCGGCGTCAGGGAGGAGACCACCCCGTCCTTCACCGGAATGGGCACAAGCTGCGCCGGATCCAGGCGGGGCGTAAAGCTCTCAAAGGCCGAAAAGCCGTAATCGAGGAGGGTCCGGCAGGAGGCGAAGCGTTCGTCCGAAGTGGCGCTTCCCATCGAAACCGCGATCAGGTGCAGGCCGTTCCGCTCGGCGGAGGCGGCAAGGCAGCTCCCCGCCCCGTCGGTGGTCCCGGTTTTCAGGCCGGTGCAGCCCTCGTAAAACCGCACGAGGCGGTTGGTGTTGGTCAGCGCGGTCTCTCCGCCGCGGAGGGTGTCCATCCAGATGGTGGTAAAGCGGGTGATCTCCTCATGGGCGAGCAGGGCGCGGGACATCAGCGCGATATCGTAGGCGCTGGAGAGGTGTCCCTCCTCGTCCAGGCCGGTGGGGTTGCAGAAGGTGGTGTCCCGCATTCCCAGCTCGGCCGCGCGCTCGTTCATCCGCGCGACGAACGCCTCTTCCGTCCCCGCGGTGTACTCCGCCAGCGCCATCGAAGCGTCGTTCGCGGAGTTGACGGCGGCCGCTTTGAGCAGCTCCTCCACCGTCATCTGCTCCCCCGGCTCCAGCCAGATCTGGGAGCCCCCCTGCTCCGCTGCGTGGTCCGAGCAGGTGACGGTGTCGCTGTAGGCGATGCTGCCGTCCTCAATCGCCTCCATCACCAGCAGCATGGTCATGATCTTGGTGATGGAGGCGGGAGGAATTTTTTCGTGCGCGTTCATTTCAAACAGCAGCTGGCCGCTCCCGGCGTCGAGCAGCACCGCCGACCTGGCGGGAATGCCGCTGACCTGTGCCCCGGTCACAACCGCTTCCTCCGCCTGGGCGGAGGCGGAGACGTCCTCTTCGCGCAGGCCGTCCGCCGCGGCGGGCGGCGCGGTCCAGAGCACAGCGTTTACCGCGGCAAAAGCCGCAGCCAGCAGAGCGGCCAGGCGGCGGGATAGAGCTTTCATCAGGCAGGCACCGTCCTTTTCCATTCGGGTTTGGAAAAAGAATATGCGCAGCCCCTGCAAAAAAGAACAGGACCCCGGAAGTTTCCTCCCAGAGTCCTACTGCATGTGCCAGAGATTCATCGTCCGCCAGAGATTATTCCACGATAAAGGGCTTGATTTCCGCAAGGAACGCATCGCAGTTGTCGGAGTGAACATTCAGCTTGATCGCTTTGGAGAGATCCAGGCTGAAGATGCCCATAATGGATTTGGCGTCGATTGCGTAACGCCCCGAAATCAGGTCAACGTCAAAGTCATATTTGCAGACGATGTTGACGAACTTTTTCACGTCGTTGATGGTGTTGAGCATGATGTTGCAAGTTTTCATTGGTATCGACCTCCATTAAAGATTGAAAATTTGGCAACCTGGACAAGGCTTCAAAAAGCACTATCTATAATTACCATATTTACAATATATCAGTTGTTTACTTTCTAGTCAACTGCTAATTGTAAAATTCTCTCAAATCTATTATAATACTAATTATGAAGGCCGATATTTGTCCATATTACACAACCGTTTTTCGGCTATTTCCACTGCTTAAACGATAGATTTTAAGCGATATGCCGAGTTGTGGGGATCGTTTTAAGTAAATACTAATAAATTCGAGAGGGGGCTGGGAATGCGCGTCGCATTCACAACACTGGGATGCAAGGTGAACCAGTACGAAACAGAGATGCTGGCGGAGCTGTTTGCCGGTGAAGGACATGAAATCGTCGATCCGGACGATTTCGCGGACCTGTACGTCGTCAATTCCTGCACGGTCACCGCGTCCGGCGACAGGAAAACGCGGCAGCTTCTGCGGCGGCTCAAAAAGCGGAATCCCGCCGCGCTGGCTGCGCTGACCGGCTGTTACCCGCAGGCGTTTCCGGACGAGGCCGCCGCCATCCCGGAGGCGGACATCGTGACCGGCTCCCGCAGCCGGGCGGGGCTGCTGGCAGCGGTGCGCCGCGCCTGCGAAACCGGGCAGCGGATCGTCTCCATCCAACCGCACGAGCGCGGGGAGGAGTTTGAGCCTATGCGGGTTTCCGGCCTGCGGGGCAGGACCCGCGCCTTTGTCAAAATTGAGGACGGCTGCGAGCGGTACTGCTCCTACTGCATCATTCCCAAAGCGCGGGGCCCGATTCGCTCCAAGCCGCCGGAGGAACTCCGCGCGGAACTGGCCGGACTGGCCGCCAACGGCTACCGGGAGGTCGTGCTGGCCGGTATCAATCTCTCCTCCTACGGAAAGGAGACCGGCCTGCGGCTCATCGATGCGGTCGAGCTGGCCTGCTCGGTCGAAGGGATCGAACGGGTGCGGCTGGGGAGCCTCGAGCCGGAGCTGCTGACCGGGGAGGATATCGCCCGGATGGCCGCCCTGCCCAAATTCTGCCCGCAGTTCCACCTCGCCCTGCAAAGCGGGTGCGACCGGACGCTGCGCGCCATGAACCGGCACTACGACACCGCCGAATATGCGCGGATTGCGGCGGATATCCGCCGCGCGTTTGAAAATCCCTCCCTGACGACCGACATTATGGTCGGTTTTCCCGGAGAGACGGAGGAAGATTTTGCCGAAAGCCTCGCCTTTGCCCGGGACATGGGCTTCGCCAAGGCGCACGTCTTCGCCTACTCCCGGCGGCCGGGGACTGCCGCGGCCCAGCGGCCCGGTCAGATTCCAAATGCCGTCAAGGAAGAGCGCAGCCGCCGGATGATCGCGGCGATGGAGGAAGTCCGCAGCGCTTTCCTGATGAGCCAGCTCGGCCGGACGGAGGAGGTGCTGGTCGAAACGACCCGCTCCCCCCTCGGCTACGAGGGCTTTACCAAAAATTACACGCCGGTGTATCTCAACTGCGCGGAGTCTCTCTGCGGAACTATCTGTAAAATGCGGCTGGAGGCGGTGCTGGACGGGCACTGCGTCGGGACGCTTGTACCATAAAGACCGAAGACAAACCGAAAACTTTTCTGAGGAAAGGAATGGAACGCATGTCCGTTTACCGAATTTATGTGGAGAAAAAACCTTCCTTTGCGGTCGAGGCCGACGCCACCCGCCGCGACATCCAGGATTCCCTCGGCATTTCGCTGACCGGGCTCCGGCTTTTTAACCGCTACGATGTGGAGGGCATCAGCGCGCAGGACTTCGAAACCGCCTCCCACACCATCTTTTCGGAGCCGCCTGTCGACCTCATCCGGGACGAGCTGCCTCCTCTCGCCGAAAATCAGCGCCTGCTGGCCGTCGAATACCTCCCCGGCCAGTTTGACCAGCGCGCCGATTCCTGCGAGCAGTGCATCCAGCTCATGACCCAGGGCGAACGCCCCGCCGTCCGCAATGCCCGCATCTACCTCCTCGAAGGGGAGCTGACCGGCGAGCAGTTCGAGGCCATCAAGCATCACCTCATCAACCCCGTGGAGGCGCGGGAAGCGAGCCTCGACCGGATGGAGACCCTCAAGACCGAGTACAGCATCCCCACCACCGTCGAAACCCTCAAGGGCTTCATCTCCCTCGACCGCGACGGCCTTGCCGCTTTTGTCTCCGACTACGGCCTCGCAATGGACCTCGACGACATCGCCTTCTGCCAGGCTTATTTCCGCGACGGCGAGCACCGCGACCCCACCATCACCGAAATCCGCATGATCGACACCTACTGGTCCGACCACTGCCGCCACACCACCTTCGGGACCATTATCGACAACGTCGAAATTGACGACGAGGACATCCGCAGAAGCTTTGACAAATATCAGGAGATCCGCGGAGAGCTGTACGTCGGACGCAGCAAGCCCGTCACCCTGATGGACCTTGCCACCATCGGCGCCAAAAAGCTGAAAAAGGACGGCAGGCTTCAGGAACTGGACGAAAGCGACGAGATCAACGCCTGTTCGGTGAAGATCAACGTGGATGTCAACGGCAGCCAGGAGAAGTGGCTGCTCCAGTTTAAAAACGAGACCCACAACCATCCCACCGAGATCGAGCCCTTCGGCGGCGCGGCCACCTGCCTAGGCGGCGCTATCCGCGACCCCCTGTCCGGACGCGCTTATGTTTACCAGGCCATGCGGGTCACCGGCGCGGCCGACCCCACCGTCCCCTTCTCCGCCACCATCCCCGGCAAGCTGCCCCAGACAAAACTGGTGACCACCGCCGCCCACGGCTACAGCTCCTACGGCAACCAGATCGGCCTCGCCACCGGTGAAGTCGCCGAGCTTTACCATCCGGGCTATGTGGCCAAGCGCATGGAAATCGGCGCGGTTATCGGCGCTGTGCCGGAAAATTATGTGGTGCGGGAGACCCCCGATCCCGGCGATGTCGTCATCCTGCTGGGCGGGCGCACCGGCCGCGACGGCTGCGGCGGCGCCACCGGCTCCTCCAAATCCCACACCAAGGAATCCATCCACACCTGCGGCGCGGAGGTCCAGAAGGGCAACCCGCCCATTGAGCGGAAAATTTCCCGCCTGTTCCGCAACCCCGATGTCACCCGGATGATCCGCCGGTGCAACGACTTCGGCGCAGGCGGCGTCTCCGTCGCCATCGGCGAGCTGGCCGACGGCCTGTCCATCAACCTGGACGCCGTTCCCAAGAAATACGACGGCCTGGACGGCACCGAGCTGGCCATTTCCGAGTCCCAGGAGCGGATGGCGGTGGTGGTTTCCGCCGCCAACGCGGACCGCTTTATCAAGCTCGCCCACGAGGAAAACCTGGAAGCCACCAGAGTGGCGGTAGTCAC